>NZ_BCBQ01000025.1:0-70938 GCF_001320885.1 Pseudomonas sp. NBRC 111140 | reverse complement strand
CGTCCCAGGCCGTAATGGTTGGTGGCGGCATCCTGTTCGGCAAAGCCGCTGGCGATCAGCGCTTGCAGGTAACGGTGCACTTTGCTTGCCGGCATTTGCACATGTTCCGCCAGGCGTGACAGCGAGGTGGACGGGGACAACTCGGCAAGGGCCTTGAGGATGTCGGTGCCGACCTCCGCCGAGCGGACTTTCTGCTTGCCGTTGTCGGCGGGGGAGCTGGCTTTGGTCATGGACATCTTCTTCTGGATTCTTCAAGTCGGGCCTTTATAGCTTGACGCCATGCGTGGAGCAAATTACGTTATTCGTAATCTGATTACGATAAAAACAATGCAGACGCGCTGCCACCCCACATCGGGCCAGCAGCCAGCTGCCCGCAACGGCTCGGCCAGAGCCCGGAGGCATCGATGAATCGCGACACCTCACCCGACCTTCACTACCTCAGCGGCTTCGGCAACGAGTTTGCCAGCGAAGCGCTGCCAGGGGCCTTGCCGGTCGGGCAGAACTCGCCACAGAAGGCACCCTATGGGCTGTATGCCGAGCTGCTCTCGGGCACGGCGTTCACCATGGCCCGCAGCGAGCTGCGTCGCACCTGGCTGTATCGCATTCGCCCGTCTGCCTTGCACCCTCGTTTCGAGCGCCTGGCGCGTCAGCCGCTGAGCGGGCCGCTGGGGGGCATCAACCCCAACCGCCTGCGTTGGAGCCCACAGCCGATTCCCGCCGAACCGACCGATTTCATCGAGGGCTGGTTGCCCATGGTGGCCAACGCCGCAGCGGAAAAACCGGCTGGCGTGAGCATCTACATCTACCGCGCCAACCGTTCCATGGAGCGGGTGTTCTTCAACGCCGACGGTGAACTTTTGCTGGTACCGGAACAGGGCCGCCTGCGCATTGCCACTGAACTGGGCGTAATGGAAGTCGAGCCGCTTGAAATTGCGGTGATCCCGCGTGGCATGAAGTTCCGTGTGGAACTGCTCGACGGCCAGGCCCGTGGCTACATCGCCGAAAACCACGGCGCGCCGCTGCGTATTCCAGACCTGGGCCCGATCGGCAGCAATGGCCTGGCCAACCCACGCGATTTCCTCACCCCGGTGGCGCACTACGAAGAGGCCGAAGCGCCGGTGCAACTGGTGCAGAAATTCCTGGGCGAACACTGGGCTTGCGAGCTGCAGCACTCGCCGCTGGACGTGGTGGCCTGGCACGGCAGCAACGTGCCGTACAAATACGACCTGCGCCGCTTCAATACCATCGGCACGGTCAGTTTCGACCACCCGGACCCTTCGATCTTTACCGTGCTGACCTCGCCGACCAGCGTGCATGGCCTGGCCAACATGGACTTCGTGATCTTCCCGCCACGCTGGATGGTGGCCGAGAACACCTTCCGCCCGCCATGGTTCCACCGCAACCTGATGAACGAGTTCATGGGCTTGATCAATGGTGCCTACGACGCCAAGGCCGAGGGCTTCCTGCCTGGCGGTGCCTCGCTGCACGGCGTGATGAGCGCCCACGGCCCCGACGCCGAAACCTGCGAAAAAGCCATTGCCGCCGACCTGGCGCCGCACAAGATCGACAACACCATGGCCTTCATGTTCGAGACCAGCCAGGTGCTGCGCCCGAGCCTGCAAGCCCTTGAATGCCCGCAATTGCAGGCCGACTACGATAGTTGCTGGGCAACCTTGCCAAGCACCTTCAACCCGAACCGGAGATAACCGATGAACCACACTGCCAATGCCCGTAGCTGGGTCGAGCACGCCAACGGGCACAGCGACTTCCCGCTGCAGAACCTGCCATTGGGCATCTTCAGCCGGCCGGGTGAAGCCCGGCGCTGTGGCGCGGCCATCGGCGACGCGATCCTCGACCTGGAAGCGGTGTTGGCCGCCGGCCTGTTCGAGGGGGAAGCCAAGGCCGCCGTCGAGGCTACTCGGGGTGGGGCACTGAACGCTTACTTCGCATTGGGCCGCAGCGCCCGTGTCGCCCTGCGCGAACGTCTGCAGGTGCTGCTCGGCGAGCACAGCGAGCACCAGGCTGCTCTGCAGCCGGCACTGTATCCAGCCAGCGACTGCCAACTGCATGTGCCAGCGCAGGTCGGGGATTACACCGACTTCTACGTAGGCATCGAGCACGCCAAGAACGTGGGCAAGCTGTTCCGCCCCGACAACCCGCTGCTGCCCAACTACAAATATGTGCCGATCGGCTATCACGGCCGTGCCTCGACCATTCGCCCGTCCGGCACCGATGTACGCCGGCCAAAAGGCCAGACCCTCCCGGCTGGGCACACCGAGCCAAGTTTCGGCCCATGCGCACGCCTGGACTACGAACTGGAACTGGGCATCTGGATTGGCCAGGGCAATGACATGGGCCAGGCGATCCCGGTTGGCGATGCCGCCGAACACGTAGCGGGGCTGTGCCTGCTCAACGACTGGTCGGCGCGCGATATCCAGGCATGGGAATACCAGCCATTGGGGCCGTTCCTGTCCAAGAGTTTCATCACCAGCATATCGCCCTGGGTGGTTACCGCCGAAGCGCTGGAGCCGTTCCGCTGCGCCCAGCCTGCACGCCCGGAAGGCGACCCGCAGCCGCTGTCGTACCTGCTGGACAAGCGTGACCAGGCCGCCGGTGCATTCGATATTGAACTCGAAGTGTTGCTGCTGACCGAGCGCATGCGCGAGCAAGGTGTTGCCCCGCACCGCCTGACCCTGAGCAACACCCGCAGCATGTACTGGACCGTGGCGCAGTTGGTGGCGCACCACAGCGTCAACGGCTGCCAGCTGCAGCCGGGCGACCTGTTCGGTTCGGGCACGCTGTCGGGTGCTACGCCGGGTTCGTTCGGCAGCCTGCTGGAGATCACCGAAGGCGGCAAGCTGCCGATTGAGCTGGCCAGCGGCGAGGTGCGCAAGTTCCTCGAAGACGGCGACGAAATTATCCTGCGTGCCCGCTGCACGCGTGACGGCGTAGCCAGCATCGGCTTCGGCGAATGCCGTGGCACGGTCATCGCGGCCAACTAAGGAGGCAGGGGCATGGAGCTGTACACCTATTACCGTTCCACCTCGTCCTACCGGGTGCGCATTGCCTTGGCATTGAAGGGGCTGGCTTACCAGTCCCTGCCAGTCAACCTGCTGCAGGGGGAGCAGCGCGGTGCGGACTATACCGCCGTCAACCCGCAGGGCCGCGTGCCAGCCTTGCGCACTGACGGCGGTGAGTTGCTGGTGCAGTCGCCAGCCATCATCGAGTACCTGGAAGAGGTTTATCCACAACCTGCGTTGCTACCGACCACGGCCGTGGAAAGGGCAAAGGTGCGTGGTGTGGCGGCAATCATCGGCTGCGACATTCACCCGTTGCACAACGTCAGCGTGCTCAACCGGCTGCGCCAGGCGGGTCAGGACGAAGGGCAGGTCAATCAGTGGATCGGTCACTGGATAAGCCAGGGGCTGGCAGCAGTGGAGCGACTGATTGGCGATCACGGCTTCTGCTTTGGCGATACGCCTGGGTTGGCGGATGTGTACCTGATCCCGCAGTTGTATGCGGCCGAGCGCTTCAACATTGACCTCGACAGCTTCCCGCGCATCCTGCGGGTTGCCGCACTGGCGGCCGCTCACCCGGCGTTCGCCAAGGCCCACCCCGCCCAGCAGCCGGACAGCCCGGCTCAGTGAAGTGAACGGTTTGCCGCCGGAAGCTTGCCGATTCGCTCGGACAGCTTCAGGCGCTGGACCGGGTCTTCCGTCAGCAGCAACGCATACTCCAGGTCGAAGCGCTCGGCCTGCGGGCAATCCAGTTGTTGGTAGAGCGAAGCGCGGGTCACGTAATCGCTGACTTGCACCGGGCCCAACTGCATGACCCGCTCGGCGTCGATCAACGCGGCCAGGTGGTCATCGTTGCTGATGTGCAGTTGACGCAGGTTGCGCGACAGGCGTTGCAGCATCTGCAGCGGCGTAGCGCTGCGCATGTGCTCTGCCGTCAGCGCCACATGCGGGCCAAACTGGCGTGCCAGCAGTTCGCGGCAGTCACTCGGGTACAAGCGCCGACCGCCACAGGGGTCGAGCAGGTGGTCGGCACCCGGCACGCGCAGCAGGAAATGGCCAGGAAAGCCCACGCCCTCCAGCGGTATGGACAAGCGCCGGGCCAGCTCCAGGGAAAGAATGGCCAGGGTCAGCGGTTGGCCGCGGCGGCGCTGCAGTACTTTGTCCATCATCGCCGCATGCGGGCGTAACGGGTGGTATTCATCCTGCTGAAAGCCCAGCGCAATCAGTTGGCGCAGCAGTGGCTGGGCCAGTTCGCACACTGGCAGCATCGGCAGGTTGGCGCTTATCTCGCGCTGCAGCTCGTTCAGGGTGGCAAGGCTGGCCGCGGGCTCGACACTACGATCGTGCTCGGCGGCAATCCACAATGCGGCTTCCAGCAGGGCGACAGGCTCGCGTTCCAGGCAGGCCAGGCAGGCTTGACGTGGCTTCATGGGGCATCTCCACACACGTTTGAGTATTAGCTGTGACGCGTGGTTTCGTCCAGTGGTCCGGCGGCGGCGTCAATGCCGGGGCCGTGCCTATACTGGAAGGAGCACCTCGTGGGGGAGCCTGTCGATGTTCGCACTGATGCAAAGTACCCGGACCCAGTCACTGCATTTGTTCAACGACCCACCTACGGGCCTTAAGGCGGTGGTGGCGATCCACAGTGAGCACCTGGGCCCGGCCATGGGCGGTTGCCGCTACCTGCCTTACGCCGATGACGAAAGTGCCATGACCGACGCCATTCGCCTGGCCCAAGGTATGAGCTACAAGGCGGCATTGGCCGGCTTGCCGCTAGGTGGCGGCAAGGCGGTGATCATGCGCAACCCGCACGTGGAAAACCGTGCCGCGCTGTTCGAGGCCTTTGGCCGCTTCATCGATACCTTGCATGGGCGCTTCATCATCGCCGTGGACAGCGGCACCTCGACCCTGGACATGGACTGCATCGCCCAGAGTACTCCCCATGTGACCAGCACCACTGCCTCGGGCGACCCTTCGCCGCATGCGGCGATGGGGGTGTTCGCTGGCATCCGCGCCACGACCTCGTTCCGCCTGGGCAGCGATGACCTCAGGGGCCTGCGGGTGGCGGTGCAGGGGTTGGGTAATGTCGGTTATGCACTGGCCGAGCAACTGCATGCGGTGGGCGCGGAACTGCTGGTCAGCGACCTGGACCCCGGGCGGGTGCGGCTGGCGATGGAACAGTTCGATGCCAAGCCTGTGACCAACGATGCACTGATCAGTACCCCTTGCGACATCTTCGCCCCCTGCGGTGTGGGGCCGGTGCTGAACGGGCAGAGCGTGATGCAACTGCGTTGCGCGGCAGTGGCGGGGGCGGCCAACAACCAGCTGACCACCTTGCAGGTGGCAGACCAGCTGGAGTCGCGGGGGATACTGTATGCGCCTGACTACGTTATCAATGCCGGTGGGCTGATCTACGTGGCGCTGACCCATCGTGGCGAGGACCTGGGCACCATCACCGCGCACCTGGCGCGGATACCGTCACGGCTGACCGAAGTGTTTGGCCATGCGCAGGCGGAAAAACGTTCGCCGGCGCGGGTGGCGCAGATGTTGGCGGAGCGGTTGCTCTACGGCTGACTGTTGATGTTGGCTCTACTGGCCTCTTCGCGGGTTTACCCGCGAAGCAGCAACGTCGCTATCACTCGGCAGCGCCACCCTCTAGCAACTCGGCCAGGGCATCCGGCTGGCTTTTGAAGGCCCGAGCGAACACATCGCGGTTCTTGGCCATGTAGATACCGGCTTCCTCGACCTGTTGCTCGCTCAGCGACGGCACTGCCTTGTGCAGCACTTCGGCCAGGCGCTCGGCCAGTTCGAGCATCTTGTCGTGACGGTCTGCTTCGGCCTTATCCATGAACAAGCGCTCCGGGTCGCGGCTGCTGCGGTACACCACTTCGACGGCCATTCATCACCTCTATGCCTTTTTGCTGGTTGTGTTGCTGGTTACTGTATCTATATACAGTAATGGCATTTGCCATCACCACGCAACCAGATTCTCACGGCAAAAGCCTAGTACACAGGTGCCTTGCGGCAATCGGTCGCCTTCCAAGCCAAGGGCCTGGCCCTTTAACTGCATGGCACAAGCGTCACATCGGTGACGCATCATCCTTAAAGACGTATCGGGGAATGGAACATCGTGAACATCAAGTGGGCAGAAAAGCTGCGCAAGGGCCTGCACGGCTCGGCGGACTCGCTGGGCAACCTGTGCGTCGAGGCCTTCCATTACCTGGCGCTGTTCGGCATTGGCGCGATTACCGCCTATGCGGCAGTGGTGACCTTCCTGGACATGCTTGGCAAGGGTGGGGTCAGTGTCGATGACATCCTGCTGCTGTTCATCTACCTGGAGCTGGGGGCGATGGTCGGTATCTACTTCAAGACCAACCACATGCCGATCCGCTTCCTGTTGTACGTGGCGATTACCGCGCTGACCCGTCTGCTGATCGGCGATGTCTCGCACCACAAGGCGCCGGACGAAGGGCTGTTGTACCTGTGCGGCGGCATCTTGTTGCTGGCCTTCTCGATTCTGGTGGTGCGCTACGCCTCGTACCGCTACCCCTCGACCAAGGTGCTGGATGCCAACGGCAAGGAAGTGGAGGAGGGCAAGTAGCCCTCAGTTGGCCACGACATGGCGTGGGTGGTGGCGAGTATCGCGGGTCAATGCGGCCAGCACCTGCATGGGGTTCTGGCTGAGTTCGATGGCCAGGCCCAGGCGGATGCTGTCGATTACCCGCTGCAGGCGCACCGGGTCGTTGCGCTGGGCCTGGGTGATGAGGCGCTTGGCGACCACGCCTGCGTCGTCGGACAGGGTCAGCATGATGCTGCCATCGAGGTTTTCGATGCTCAGGTTGACCCGGTATTCGGGGGCAAATGCGGCACTGATGAGTTCGAATGGGTTGTTCATGTTCAGGCTTCTGCAGCGAATGAGTGCAGAAGTTGACTGGCAAAACGGCGGGTTGGTTCAGTGCCGTTGATCGCTGCAAATAAAAACGCCCGGCTCTAGGCCGGGCGTTTTGCATTGCCAATCAGGCGTCTGGGTCACTCAGTTCCAGGGCGCCGCGCTTGCTGCGCAGCTTGCCGTAGAAGTGTTCCAGCGCGTGGCTGAGCTTGGTGGCTGCACCGTCCACTGCCTGGTCCAGCGACGTGGCGGTGTGGGTCACCGAAATCGGTTGGTGGCCTTTGGGGCGAGCCTCCATCTGGCAGCGTTTGTCATGCGGTCCGGGCTTGGCGCCGTTCTCGTCGCGCAGGTGAACCTCGATGCGGGTGAGGTCTTCTTCGTAACGTTCCAGCGAGTTCTGCAGTGTACTGCGGACCCACTGATCAAGCCGGGCATTGCCTTCGAAATGGTTGCTGCTGTTGACCTGGATTTGCATGATTCAATCCTTATTCAGCTTGCTCGCATGGAGGCGCGCCTAGGCCCTTGAGACCCTTGGAATTTCTGCGCCTCTTGACTCTAAGGTCAGGCAACCACGAAACGAATTCAAGCCCTTTTTGAAAATAAATGTCTTGTTGCAAATGGGGCGGCAAAGCGGCCCCCCATTTGCAGTCGATCAGAATTCCACCGAGGTCTGCACATACAAGGTACGTGGCTCACCCACGTACTTCCCTTTGTTGTTGTCATCGTAAGAGCGCGTGAAGTACTCGCGGTTGAACAGATTCTTCACCCCAACCGCCACTTTCAGGTTCGACAGCTGCGGGCCAAAGTCGTACCCGGCGCGGGTGCTGACCAGCATGTAGCCCGGAATGCGCCCGGTGCTGCCGTCGGCGCTTTCAGTGCTGGTGTTGGCGTTGTCTGCGTACTGGCTGCTCTGGAAGCTGCCGTCCAGGTTCAGCTGCCAAGGGCCATCGGTGTAGCCCACGCCCAGGTTGCCCTTGTGGCGTGACGAGAACGGCACCTGGTTGCCTTTGTTCGGCCCGTCCTCGCGGATAGTGGCGTCGACGAACGCATAGCTGGCATGCACATCGAAACCGGCCAGGGCGGGGCTCAGGCCGTCGAGCGCGTAGCGCACGCTGGTCTCGATGCCCTGGTGGCGAGTTTCGCCGCGGGCGATCACCGAGTCGTTGGTCTGGTTGCTTTCGTACTGGTTGTCGAAATTGATCAGGAACGCGCCAATCTCGGCCTGCAGGTCACCATTGTCATAACGGGTACCCACTTCCCAGGTACGCGCCTTTTCCGGTTTCACTTCGCCGCTGCTGACCCGGTTGGGCATCTGGCTGTACTGCACGCTGCCGAACGAGCCCTCGGTGTTGGCGTACAGGTTCCAGCTGTCGGTCAGGTGGTACATCACGTTCAGCGCCGGCAGCGCGGTGTTGTAGCTGCCTTGGTAGCGCTGGCCGTTGAGCTTGTTGCTTTGCTCGGAGTCGATCATCTCGTAGCGCACACCGGGGGTGATGGTCCAGCGGCCGATGTCGATGCGGTCATCCAGGTAGATGGCGTGGGCTTCGGTGCTGCCACGGGTGTCGCGGTCATTGCGGCTGGCGGTGGTCGGCAGGCTGCCATTGACCGGTTCGCGGAAGCGCAGCTCGTGGCCGGCTTCGTTGACGTAACGGTAGCCGATGCCCAGCTCGTGCCAGCTGTCGCCAAGGGCCAGGCCCTGCGAGAAGCGGGTTTCGATGCCGCGTACCCAGTACTCGCGTGGCGACAGCGAGACGAAGCTGCCCTGGTCCAGGTAACCGCTGCGCAGGGTCTTGGTGAAGAAGCTGTTGACGCTGAACTGGCGGTCGTCCTGCTTGTAGTCGTAGCCGAAGTTGAACAGGGTGCGGCGGCCCCAGAACTTGTCCTTCAGGCGCGTCGACTGGTACGGGTCGGCTGCGAAATCGGCAGTGCTCAGGCCGCCGGGCATGTCGGCTTCACCCTCGTAGTACTGGGCCATGGCGTGCAGGCTGTTGGCTTCGTCCAGTTGCAGCTTGCCCTTGAGGATCAGGTCGTCGATTTGCGTGTCGCTGTGTTCGCGCCAGTCACCGCCACGGGTGCCAGAGTACAGCAGGGCACCGCCCAGGCCGTTGGCATTGGTGCCGCCGACCAGCAGGTTGGCGCTGTTCTTGAAGCCATCGTGGCTGGAAGACGGGCTGATCTGGTTCTGCATGGCGGCCTTGAACGTGGCCTGTTCAGGGATCGCCCGAGTGACGAAGTTGACGATGCCGCCAACGTTCTGCGGGCCGTAGCGCACCGCGCCGCCACCGCGCACCACATCCACGGCGTCCATGTTGCCCATGCTCAGTGGTGCCAGCGACAGCTGCGGCTGGCCGTACGGGGCGAAGGGCACCGGGATGCCGTCCATCAGCACGGTGGAGCGCGATGCCAGGCGTGGGTTGAGGCCACGGATGCCGAAGTTCAGCGCCAGGTCGTGGCTACCGGTGCCGTTGTTGTCGGGGGCGTTGACACCGGGGATACGGTTGAGCACTTCGCGAGCGGTGGTGGCGCCGTTGCGCTCGAATTCCTCGCGACGCACTACGTCGCGGGCACCGGGGTGCTCGAACACATTGTCCTGCTGGGCCTCGGCCAGCCAGTCGCCGACCACGGTGGACGCACCGAGCTCGACCGGCGCACCCGCAGCGGGGGTATCGATGGGCTGCAGGCTGAAGGCGTTGTCGGTTTCCTGCCGCACCTGCAGGCCGCTGCCGCGCAGCAGTGCATCGAGGCCCTGTCGCACGTCGTACTGGCCGTCCAGGCCTTGAGTGTGGATGCCTTGGGTCAGTTGCGAGCCGAACGAGATCAGCGCCCCGCTTTCGCGGCCAAACTGGTTGAGGGCGTCTTCAAGCGAGCCGGCGGCGATATGGTAGCTGCGGGTTTCGGCATAGGCGGCAGGCGTGGCCAGGCCGAGGGTGGTGGTGAACAGCAGGGCGTGGACGAACGGGCTGTGGCGCAACGGCATGGGTCGGGTCCTGAAAGAGGGGTTCTGCCATGTCTGTCACGCGAGGTTGGAAAAATGGCTCACTTGATTGAAAAAATGTACGTACGGCTCTACCCGATCTTCGGCTCGACCGTCACCCAGTACCGGGTGAACCGTCGCACCCGCACCGGTAGCGCCACCTCCAGCATCTGCAGGATGCGTTCACTGTCATCCAGCGGATACGATCCAGAAATACGCAAGTCGGCAACCTGCTCGCTACACCCCAACTGCCCATGGCGATAGCGCCCAAGTTCGGCAAGAAAGTCCGCCAGGCGCATCTGCGACGCCACCAGCATGCCGTCTACCCAGGCCCCGACATTAGGGTCGAGCGGCGTCACCGATCGCCAGGCGCCGGTGAAGCGGGCCTGTTGCCCGGCCCGCAGTGGCTGCCCAGCCGCGCTGGCAGCCCCCTGGAATACCGATACCAGGCTGTAACCGTCGAACTGGCGCACGTTGAAGCGCCCGCTGTCCAGGCGCAGCGCCCCTTCAGCGGTGCGCAACAGCAATGGCCGTGCATCGCTGGCCACTTGCAACGCCAGTTCACCTTCGAACAGACGCAGCAGTCGCTGCTGGCTGTCGAAGCGCGCGTCTGCGGCACTGCGGGTATTGAGTTGCAGCACGCTGCCATCAACCAGCTGCATGCGCCGACGCTGGCCGAGCGGGCTACGGTAGTCGGCCATCAACCCAGGCAGCGGATTGTGCTGTTGAAGGCCAAGCCCGGTGGCACTCGCCACACCGACCAACAGCAACGCCTTGAGTGCCCGGCGCCTGGCCGGCGAAGGCGGGGCTTGCAGCGTTGCATGCACCACGGGCGACGACACACCGCGCAGCCGCTGGTTGACCTGCTGGATATGGGCCCAGGCTCGCTGGTGCTCCTGGTTGGCCTGGAGCCAATGCTCAAGCGCCAGTTGCTGTACCTGGCCGAAGTCATCGCCCTGAGATTCGATCAGCCAGTGCACGGCCTGCTCCGCAACCTGCGCAGAGAACGAGGCGTTCACAGGGCAAAGTAACAGCGCATGGCTGCCTTGCTCAGGTAGCGTTTTACCGTGGCCAGGGAAATGCCCAGCTCACGGGCGATTTCGCCTTGGCCAAGGCCGTCGACCTGGGCCAACAGGAAGGCACGTTTGACCAATGGAGGCAGGCCGTCCAGCAGGCGGTCGAGTTCCAGCAGGGCCTCGAAGATGATCGCCTTCTGCTCCTCACTGGGTGCCACTTCTTCCGGTATTTGGGCCAGGGCCTGCAAGTAGGCGCGCTCCAGCTCCTGGCGGCGGAAGTGGTTGCACAACACACGCTTGGCCACGGTGGCGAGAAATGCGCGAGGTTCGATCAGTTGCGGTGTTTCGCGGGCCTGCAGCAGGCGCAGGTAGGTGTCCTGGGCCAGGTCGGCGGCACTCTGCGGGCAGCCCAGGCGGCGGCGCAACCAGCTGGTGAGCCAGTTGTGATGGGCGTGGTAAAGGCCTTCGACCGTGGAAGAGAGCGCGCTGGGCACCGTGATACTCCGGCGCTCGATCGCGCAACTGGTAGTAAGAATTGTTCGCATTATATGGACGGTCGCGCTACTCGGCAATCGTCACTCGTCTTGGGGCTTTGCTTATGAGAATTGAAATCATTATTATTGCAGCCCCGAAAACGCCCGGACCTTCGCCATGACGCGCAAAACCGCCGGCCTCCCGCTCAGCTATCGCCTGGCCGTGACCTCTCGCAGCCTCGCCGCACTGCTGGGCGGCTACTTGCTGGCGTCCCTGGCGAGCGTCTGCATTGCCTTGCTGGCACCAATGCCAAAGGTGGATGCCACGCTCACCGGCCTGCTGCTGTCGTTCGTCTTCTACCTGCTGGCGTTCATCTGGTGCTTTGCCTGCCGCAGCGCTTGGCGTGCGTGGTTGGGCGTGCTGGCGCCAAGCCTGTTGCTGGGCATGATCAGCGGCGTTGCCTACTGGATGAAGAACCCATGAAAGAAGGCTTCCGCCAGGCCATGGCCTGGCTGCACACCTGGACCGGCTTGATCTTCGGCTGGCTGTTGTTCGCCATCTTCCTCACCGGCACGCTGTCGTATTTCAAGGAAGAAATCACTCACTGGTCGCAGCCCGAAGTGCGCAGCCACGCCCTGGACCCGGTCAACAGCCTGGGGGTGGCGCAACGCTACCTGCAGGACAATGCCGGGCATTCGGGCACCTGGTTCATCCGTATGCCCAATGCGCGTGAAGCGGCCCTGAGCGTGGGCTACCGCGACCCCAATGGCGGGCCGCGTGGCTTTGTCAGCAAAACCCTCGATACCCAGACCGGCCAGCCGGTGGAGGCACGCGACAGCCGCGGTGGTGAGTTCTTCTACCGCTTCCATTTCCAGCTGCAGATGCCTCATCCGTTTGGCCGTTGGCTGTCGACGTTCTGCGCTTTCATCATGCTGTTGGGGCTGGTCACCGGCATCATCACCCACAAGAAGATCTTCAAGGAGTTCTTCACCTTCCGCCCTGGCAAGGGCCAGCGCTCCTGGCTGGATGGGCACAATGCTATTGGCGTATTGGTGCTGCCGTTTCACCTGATGATCAGCTACAGCAGCCTGGTGCTGTTCATGTACATGGTGATGCCGGCAGGCATCATGGCCAGTTACGGCAATGACACCGACAAATACTTCAATGACCTGTTCGGCCGTAACGATGCGCCCAAGGCTGCCCAGGTGGCTACACCTCTGGTAGCGCTGCCGAGTTTGTACGCCAAGGTGCAGGCACTGCAGCCGGGGGCGCGCATTGGCAACATCCAGGTGCAGAACCCAGGCGACAGCAATGCCCGCGTCACCTTCACGCAATCGGCCGCTGACCACGTGGCTTATCGGCGCAGCGCCAATTGGACTTTCGATGGCGCCAGTGGTGCGCTGCTGAGCCAGGGCAAGCCGGAGAGCGGGGCAATGATGACCGCGTTCAGTTTCGCCGGGTTGCACATGGGTAACTTCGCCGGGCCCTGGCTGCGCTGGTTGTACTTCTTCTTTGGCGTGGCCGGTACTGCGGTGATCGGCACCGGGCTGGTGATGTGGTTGGGCAAGCGCCAGCTCAAGCACGCCAAAAGCGCACACATGCCAGGCGAGCTACGCCTGGTCGAGGTGCTCAATATTGCCAGCATGAGCGGCCTGTTACTGGCAGTGGCGGGCTTTTTCTGGGCCAACCGGCTGATGCCCATGGGTGTCGAAGGCAGGTCGGACTGGGAGGTCAATGCATTCTTCATCGCCTGGGGGCTGTCGCTGGTGCACGCCGTTTTGCGCAGTGGGCGCAGGGCCTGGGGCGAGCAACTGGCGTTGGGCGCGCTGGCCTTTACCTTGTTGCCGCTGCTCAATGGCCTGACGACCGATCGGGGTTTGAACCATTCACTGCCGGAAGGTGACTGGGCCATGGCCGGCTTCGACCTGACTGCGCTGGGCACTGGCCTGTTCCTGGCCTGGCTGGCCAGCAAGATGCTGCGCAGCCCCAAGCCCGTAGCCAAGCGCGCCGCGCGTGCGGCAAAAAAGCCGAGCACTGAAACGGCGGAGGCGAGCTGATGCTGGGTAACGCACTGATCGCATTCGCAGGCTTCGTCGCCCTCTGCCTTGCCATGGAAAAGCACTTTAGCGACCTGCTTGGGCGCAAGCCGCGCCCAGGGCAGCTGCGCCTGTTGCGTGTCGTGGGTTGGCTGCTGCTGATGCTGTCGTTGGCGCTCAGCGTGCACCTGCGTGGCTGGGCTCATGGCCTGGTGGAGTGGACGGCGGTGACGATGGCCGGGGTGACGCTGTGGGTGTTTGGCCTGCCATACCAGCCGCGCCTGCTGTTGGGCCTGGCCGCCGCCAGTGGGGTGCTGGGCCCGTTGCTTGCCGTGTTTGCCGTGTGACGCTGTGAGCGAGCAGAGCGATAGCATAGAGCCTGACGCCGACAGCGCAGGCGCGCGTGCTCGTTTCGTCCAGGTGTTCCAGGCCCAGCGCGCGCGCATGGAGGCGCTGGTCAGCCGCAGGGTCGGCTGCCGAGCTACCGCTTCGGACCTGGTCCAGGAGCTTTTTCTACGCTTCTGGCGCCGCCCCGAGGTCAAGGTCGAAGCGTTGGACACCTACTTGCTGCGGTGCGCCGGTAACCTGGCCATCGACCACCTGCGCAGCGAGGGTAGCCGCGAACGCGTGGCCGAAGTTGCTCTGCAGGTGGATGAAGCGGCCATGGGCCATGCCCCGGAGCAGGCGGTGGAGATCGACCACGACTTGCAGCGAATCGAAGCCGCCTTGCGTGCCTTGCCCGAGCGCACCCGGCAGATCTTTTTGCTCAACCGCATTCACGGCTGCAAGTACGGCGAGATCGCCAAAGCCATGCAACTGTCCCAGAGTGCTGTGGAAAAGCATATGATGCGCGCCCTTGAAGCGTGCAAGGCGAGTATTGCCGAACCCGCGCCCACCCCACGCCGGCCAGGGAGCGCCCGTCGATGAGCAGCATGCCCCCCATCACCGAGGCGCAATCCCAGGCCGCCCTGCAATGGCTCAGCCGCATCAACGAGCAGCCCGCACAAGCCGAAGGGGCGGCGTTCAAGCGCTGGTTGCTGGCCGACCCAGGGCACCGTGCAGCCTACCGACAGGCGCAGGCGCTGTGGCAGAAAAGTGCCGCCCCGGCGCAGCGGTTGGCCGACGAAGAACAGCAAGCCCTGCACCGCTACCTCGATGCCATGGCCAGGCCAGCGCCCCGTGGCCGGTGGCGGCGGGTGGCAGCACTGGCGATGGCAGCCTGCATGGTACTGGCCCTAGGTATTGCAGGTGGTTGGCACCCGGGTTACTGGTTGCAGGACCTGCAAGCGGACTACAGCAGTAACGGGCAGGTGCGCCAGGTGACCTTGGCTGACCAGTCGCAGGTCACGCTTGATGCAGGTAGCGCCATTGCGGTCGATTTCAACCAGGGCGAGCGCCGTGTGCGGCTGCTGCATGGCGCAGCCTTCTTCCAGGTGACCCATACCGGCGAGCCGTTCATGGTCGAAGCTGCCGGTGGAGAGGTGCGAGTCCTCGGTACCCAGTTCGAGGTGCGCGAGCAGGGTGAGGGGGCGCTGGTCACGGTGCGCAGTGGGCGCGTGGGGGTTAGCCCTGTTCCGGGCGCGTTGGTGCGTGAACTGACTGCCAACCAGCAGGTGGCCTATCGCGCAGGGCGCGCGGGCGACACGTTGGCGGTGGACAGTGATAACCGCCTGGCCTGGCGGGAAGGCTGGCTGAACTACTACCAGGTGCCGCTGGCGCAGGTGCTCGAGGACCTTGGGCGCTATTACCCAGGGCGCATCCTGCTGCTGGATGGCGAACTGGGGCAGCGCAAGGTCAGCGGCAGTTTCCCGGTGGCCGAGCCGTTGCTGGCGCTGGATTCGTTGGGCAATGTGATGGGCTTTTCGCGGCAGACGGTGTTGGGGCGTTTGACCCTGATTCGGTAGTTGTCGGCGAAGCGGTCGGCACAGGAAAAAATTTTTCAGATAGCGGGTGAGGTAACAGGACGTGGCATCCGTGTAATGAGTGGAAGTGCGATTCATTCGCAGTAATATCCCTCTCACAGGTCAGCGTCCATGAAGTTCTCCCCGCGTTGCGTCCCTCTCTGGCTAGGCCTTGCTACGCTGCCTGCCATCGCTGTCGCCCCCCTGGCCTGCGCCGCCGAGCAACAGCAGGCCTACGCCTTCGCCCAGCCAGCCCAGCCCTTGGCCCAGGCACTCAACGCTTTCAGTCGTACCACCGGCCAGAGCGTGGTCTACACCCTTGAGCTACCAGGCGTGCAGGCGCCTGCGCTAAATGGCCGGTACAGCGCCGAACAGGCCCTGCAACAGCTGCTGGGTACTTCCGGGCTGGCCTGGCGCCGCGTCGATGCACGCACCTTCACCCTAGAAGCTGCCGACACCTCCGGTGCCCTCAACCTGCAGGCCACAACGGTGACCTCGCAACTGGATGACTACAGCTATCAGCCCCCGGCTAGCGCCTCGATCATGCGCGGGCAGGGCCCTAACCAGGACATCCCCCAGGCGATCAACGTGGTACCGGCGCAGGTCATCCGTGATCAGGCGCCGCGTAACCTCGATGACGCCCTGGCCAATGTCAGCGGCATTACCCAGGGCAATAACTTCGGTGGCACGTCCGACACGGTGATGAAGCGTGGTTTCGGCGACAACCGCGATGGCTCGATCATGCGCGATGGCATGCCCATCGTGCAGGGCCGCAGCCTCAACGCCAGCACCGAGCGGGTCGAAGTGCTCAAGGGCCCGGCTTCGCTGCTGTACGGCATCCAGGACCCGGGTGGGGTGATCAACGTGGTCAGCAAGCGCCCGCAACTGCAGCAGTACAACGCCCTGACCGTGCGTGGCTCGACCTACGGCAGTGGCAAGAACGGCAGTGGCGGCGGGCTCGACAGCACTGGCGCGCTGGGCGACAGCAACTTCGCCTACCGCTTGGTCGTCGACCACGAGGACGAAGACTACTGGCGTAACTACGGCGTGCACCGCGAATCGCTGGTGGCGCCGTCGCTGGCCTGGCTGGGCGAAGATACCCAGGTGGTGGTGGCTTACGAGCACCGCGAGTTTCTCTACCCGTTCGATCGGGGTACCGCGTTCGGCAACAACGGCCACCCGCTGAACATCCCCGCCACGCGTCGTCTGGACGAGCCCTTCAACGACATGGAAGGGCGCTCCGACTTGTATCGCCTGGAAGTCGACCATCAGTTGGCCGATGACTGGAAGCTGCACTTCGGCTACAGCTTCAACCGTGAAACCTACGATGCCAGCCAGGTGCGGGTGACGGCCGTCAACGAAGCAAAAGGCACGCTGACACGCAGCATCGACGGCACCCACAACGCCATGAGCCGTGACCAGTTCGCGACCGTCAGCCTGGCAGGCAACGTGGAAGTGGCCGGCATGCAGCACGACTTGCTGTTCGGCATCGACCACGAAGACCGCAAGATTTTCCGGGGTGATCTGATTCGCCAGACGGCCAAGTCCACGTTCAGCTATGTGGACCCAGTCTACGGTCAGGAAGTGGAAGGCAGCACGGTGCGCGCCAGTGACAGCGACCAGACCGACAAGCTGCGCACCGATGCGCTGTTCGTGCAGGACGCCTTGCACCTGGACGAGCACTGGATCCTGGTGGCCGGCGCGCGCTTCCAGCAGTACGACCAGTACGCCGGTCGCGGCCGCCCGTTCCACGTCAATACCGACATCAGTGGCCAGGCCTGGGTGCCTCACGCCGGCATTGTCTACAAGGTCGACGACCAGCTGTCGTTCTATGGCAGCTACAGCGAATCGTTCAAGCCAAACTCCACCATTGCGCCACTGACCGGCAATATCGTGCTCGACTCGTCGGTAGCCCCGGAAGAGGGCAAGTCGTGGGAGCTGGGGGCCAAGCTCGATATGCCGGGCCGCATCACGGGCACCCTGGCGCTGTTCGATATCACCAAACGCAACGTCCTGGTTTCGAACTTCGACGCCAGCACCAGCGAGACGGTCTACAGCAACGCGGGTGAAGTCAATTCACGAGGCGTGGAACTTGACCTGACCGGCCAGCTGACTGATCGCTGGAGCTTGATTGGCAGCTATGCCTACACGGATGCCAAGGTTACCAAGGACCCGGACCTGCAAGGCAACCGCCTGCAGAACGTAGCCAAGCACAGTGGTTCGTTGTCGGCTGTGTACGACTTCGGCAGCCTGTTCGGTGGCGACAAGCTGAGGGTAGGTGCGGGTGCGCGCTACGTGGGCGAGCGGTCGGGTAACTCGACCAACACCTTCGACCTGCCGTCCTACACCGTGGCGGATGCATTCGCCAGCTACGAGACCAAGCTCGATGAACACAATGTGCGCCTGCAGCTCAACGTGAAGAACCTGTTCGACAAGGTTTACTACAGCTCGGCGGTGAACCAGTACTTTGTGGCGATTGGAGATGCGCGGCAGGTGAGTTTGTCGAGTACCTTTGAGTTTTAAGTACAGCCTGTGCCGGCCTCTTCGCGGCTAAAGCCGCTCCTACAGGGATCGCGTTACTCTGTGGAGCGGCTTTAGCCGCGAATGGCCGAGCGATATTCCCCAGGCGTTGCGCCAAGGGCCTGCCGGAAGCGGTTACTGAAATGGCTGGCACTGGCAAACCCGCATAACAGGGCAATTTCGCCCAGCGGCATTTCCCCCAGTCGCAACAACTCGCAAGCCCGCTGCAGCCGCCTGGCCAGCAAGTACTGGTGCGGCGGTAACCCGAAACTGGCGCGGAACATGCGTGCGAAGTGGTATTCGGACAAGTTGCAGCGCAACGCCAGTTCACCCAGGGTAATCGGCTGGTCCAGGTGCGCTTCGATGTACTCGACCAACTGCCGGCGCAGGTTCGGCGCCAGCCCACCTTTCAGGCGCAGGCCTTGGCGCAGCCCGACCTGGCTGAGCAGCGCATGGTCGACGATTTCGTGTGCCAGGCTGCTGGCCAGCAGGCGTTCGCCGGGCTCGTCCCAGTCCAGCTGGATCAGTTGGCGAAAGCGTGCCGCCTGCTGTGGATCGTCCAGAAAGGTCGCCTCCTGCAGTTGCAGCTCCCGTGGTTCACGGTCGAGCAGGCGCACGCAGCCCAGTGCGAACTGCGCCTCGCTGACATACAGGTGTGCCAGCCGGATCGCGCCATTGACCACCCAGTTCGATTCCTGCCCGGCCGGCATCACGCACAGCTTGCCGGGTGCGCCCTTGTCGGCCGGGCGTTGGCGGCGGAAGGTGCCGGTGCCGTCGGCGATGTAGCACGACAGGGTGTGATGGGTCGGTGCCTGGTAATCACGGGCATCGTCACGGTTGCTCCACAACGCCGCCGCCAGCCCGTCGCCCAGGTGCGCGCTCAGCTCCAGCCGGGCGTGGGGCGAGGCATGCATGGCGTTGAACACTTGCAACTGGGTGAGTGGCGTCATGGTGGGTTCCTCTTGCCAGTCATCCTACTGCGCCCTGCACAGCGTGACATCTATTGGCGCAAGAAAAGCGCAAGTTTGTGCAAGCCGGTAAAGGCCCATCTAGCGAACACTGGTGATCCCTGTGGGAGCGGGTTTACCCGCGAAGCGCCGGGCACCGATCCTGAAAGGCCCAAGGAACTGCCGCCATGAACCTGTCACTCTACCTGCTCACCGTCCTGATCTGGGGCACTACCTGGATCGCCTTGAAGCTCCAGCTGGGCGTGGTCGCCATCCCGGTCTCGATCGTCTATCGCTTCGCCCTGGCCGGCCTGATCCTGTTCGCCATCCTATTGCTCACCCGGCGCTTGCAACCGATGAACCGCCGTGGCCACCTGATCTGCCTGGCACAGGGCTTTTGCCTGTTCTGCGTCAATTTCATGTGCTTTCTCACTGCCAGCCAGTGGATCGCCAGTGGTCTGATCGCCGTGGTGTTCTCCACTGCAACCCTGTGGAACGCACTTAATGCGCGGGTCTTCTTCGGCCAGAAAATCGCCGCCAATGTACTGGGCGGTGGTGCCCTGGGCCTGCTTGGGCTGGGGCTGCTGTTCTGGCCCGAGCTGTCCCATCATGCGGCCAGCCGTGAAACCCTGTACGGCCTTGGCCTGGCGCTGCTCGGCACGCTGTGCTTCTCGGCGGGCAACATGCTGTCGAGCATGCAGCAGAAGGCCGGGCTCAAGCCTATGACCACCAATGCCTGGGGCATGGTCTATGGGGCGGCCATGCTGATGGTTTATTGCCTGGTCAGCGGCATTCCTTTCAACATGGAGTGGAACACCCGCTACATCGGTTCGCTGATGTACCTGGTAATTCCGGGTTCGGTGATCGGTTTCACCGCCTACCTGACCCTGGTCGGTCGCATGGGGCCAGAGCGCGCGGCCTACTGCACGGTGCTGTTTCCGTTGGTGGCGTTGAATGTGTCGGCGGTGGCCGAGGGGTATCAGTGGACGGCACCGGCCTTGTTGGGGCTGGTGGCGGTGATGGCGGGGAATGTGCTGGTGTTTCGCAAGCCTCGGGTCCGGGTGGCTGGCGGTGTTGTGGTGGCCAAATAGGACATGCGTTGCCTGCACCGGCCCTTTCGCGGGTAAACCCGCTCCCACAGCGTTCTGGACCTGTGGGAGCGGGTTTACCCGCGAAAGGGCCGGTGCAGGCAATAGAGCGCTATCAGCCTTTCCACACCTGCGGGTTCACCAGGTCCCGCGGCCGCTCGCCCAGCAGCGCCGCGCGCAGGTTGTCCATCGCCCGATTGGCCATGGCCTCACGGGTTTCGGCAGTGGCCGAACCAATGTGCGGCAAGGTCAGCGCATTGGGCAGCTTGAACAGCGGCGAATCGCTCAGCGGCTCCTTCTCGTACACATCCAGACCAGCCCCACGAAGGGTACCGTTCTGCAGGGCTTCGATCAGCGCCGCTTCATCCACCACCGGCCCGCGAGCGATGTTGATCAGGAAGGCACTCGGCTTCATCAGTTTCAGCTCGCGGGCGCCAATCAGCTTGCGGGTGGCGTCGGACAACGGCACCACAATGACCACGAAGTCCGCTTCGGCCAGCAACTGCTCCAGGCTGCGCAACTGCGCCCCAAGTTCTTGCTCCAGCGCGGTCTTGCGGCTGTTGCCAGCGTAGATGACCGACATGTTGAAACCGAACCGGCCACGGCGGGCAATGGCAGCGCCGATGTTGCCCATGCCGACGATACCCAGCGTCTTGCCATGCACATCGCTGCCGAAATGGGCCGGGCCTACGGTGGCCTGCCAGTTGCCGGCCTTGGTCCAGGCATCCAGTTCGGCGGTGCGGCGGGCACAGCCCATGATCAGCGAGAAGCCCAGGTCGGCGGTGCTTTCGGTGAGCACGTCGGGGGTGTTGGTCAGGGCGATGCCGCGTTCGTTGAAGTAGTCCAAGTCGTAGTTGTCATAGCCGACCGAAACACTGGACACCACCTCCAGCTTGGCCGCGCCTTCAAGCTGTGCACGGCCCAGCTTGCGGCCAACGCCGATCAGGCCGTGGGCCTCGGGCAGGGCTTCGTTGAACTGGGCGTTGATGTCGCCGAGCTTGGGGTTGGGCAGAATCACGTTGAAGTCTTGCTGCAGGCGCTCGGCCATGGCCGGGGTAATACGGCTGAAGGCCAGGACAGTCTTTTTCATCGGGCAACTTCTCTGCAAGGCGGGGGTGGACATTGGTTAGCAACCTACCATTGTCCACCCCCGCCATGCAGCAGCTTTTTAGTTGGCGATGAGCACTTGATGGGTTTTCAGGTCCGCCTCATGGGCCGCGAGAATCTCTGGCAGCGAGTTGCGCAGGTACTCGACCCAGGTCTTGATCTTGGCATCCAGGTACTGCCGCGATGGGTAGATGGCGTACAGGTTCAGTTCCTGCAGGCGGTACTCGGGCAACACTCGCACCAGGCTACCGTCACGCAGGCCGTCGATGGCCGAATAGATCGGCAGCACGCCTACGCCCATGCCGCTGCGGATCGCGGTCTTCATGGCATCGGCGGTGTTGACCATGAACGGCGAGCTGGTGATGTTGACCATCTCCTGGCCTTCCGGGCCGTCGAACAGCCACTTTTCCAGCGGGATCACCGGGCTGACCATGCGCAGGCAGGCATGCTTGAGCAGGTCGGCGGGCTTGTGCGCAGTGCCGTGGCGGGCGATGTAGCCGGGCGAGGCGCAGACGATGCTGTAGGTGATGCCAAGGCGCTGTGACACGAACCCCGAATCGGGCAGTTCGGTGGCCAGCACGATGGACACGTCATAACCCTCGTCGAGCAGGTCGGGCACGCGGTTGGCCATGGTCAGGTCGAAGGTGACGTCCGGGTGCGACTCGCGGTAGCGGGCGATGGCATCGACCACGAAGTGCTGGCCCACCCCGGTCATCGAGTGCACCTTCAACTGCCCGGCCGGGCGGGCGTGGGCATCGCTGGCTTCGGCTTCGGCTTCTTCCACATAGGTAAGAATCTGTTCGCAACGCATCAGGTAACGCTTGCCGGCCTCGGTCAGCGCAATGCGGCGGGTGGTACGGTTGAGCAGCCTTGTTTGCAGATGGGCTTCCAGGTTGGAGACCGCCCGCGACACGTTCGCGGTGGTCGTATCCAGTTGCGCGGCAGCAGCGGTAAAGCTGCCAAGCTGGGCTACGCAACTGAAAGCACGCATGTTTTGCAGGGTGTCCATGGGTCACTCTCGATGTAGAGGACAAAATTGTGTCACGAAGTAACGCAAAAAAGCTGAAAAGTTACCTTCGACCAAAGGCGGATTATCGCTGTTTTGGTAACAAAGATTCGCAGGAATCTGCGCTTATCGCCAGTGCTGTCGCCCCCTAGAATTGCCCGGCCCCTTCACCTCTTCCTCGGGAAATCGCAGCTGTGCCGCGTCGCATCATCAGAACGCTCAATGCGTTCAGTGCCTGTGCCCTTGCCCTCACCTTGAGTGGCTGTATCGGAACCTGGGGCATCGCCCCGCAAAGCAAGACGCTGCAAGCCAATACCTTGACCACCGACGCGGCCATACGCGAAGCCGCGACCGACGCCCATTGGCCTGACCAGCAGTGGTGGCACGCCTATGGCGACCCGCAGCTGGACCGCTGGATTGCCCTGGCCGTGGCCGGCAGCCCAAGCCTGGCCATGGCCGCGGCGCGGGTGCGCGAAGCCAAGGCCATGGCTGGCGTGGTCGAGTCGGCGGAAAAGCTCCAGGCCAACGGCCAGGCCACGCTCAAGCGCCACAACTGGCCTGAAGACCAGTTCTACGGCCCTGGCGCGCTGTCGGGCGCCAACACCTGGGACAACAACGCTGCCATTGGCTTCAGCTACGCCCTCGACCTGTGGGGGCGCGAGCGCAACGCCAGTGAGCAGGCCGTGGACCAGGCGCACATGAGCGTGGCCGAAGCCCGCCAGGCGCAACTGGAGCTGCAGAACAACGTGGTGCGCGCCTACATCCAACTGAGCCTGCACTTTGCCCAGCGCGATATCGTCAAGGCCGAACTGGAGCAGCAGGAGCAGATCCTGGCGCTGGCCAAGCGTCGTCTGGATGCCGGCATCGGCACTCACTTCGAGGTCAGCCAGGCCGAAGCGCCGCTGCCGGAAACCCACCGCCAGCTCGACAGCCTCGACGAAGAAATTGCCCTGACCCGCAACCAGCTGGCGGCGCTGGCCGGCAAAGGCCCGGGGGAGGGCGCACAGTTGCAACGCCCGACCCTGGCCCTGGCCGCGCCGCTGAAGCTGCCCTCGAACCTGCCTGCCGAACTGGTCGGCCAGCGCCCCGATGTGGTCGCCAGCCGCTGGCAGGTGGCCGCTCAAGCGCGTGGCATCGATGTTGCCCATGCCGGCTTCTTCCCCAACGTCGACCTGGTCGGCAGCCTGGGCTTCATGGCTACCGGTGGTGGCCCGCTGGAGTTCCTGACCGGGCGCAAGTTCAACTACAACGTCGGCCCGGCGATCAGCTTGCCGATCTTCGACGGTGGCCGCCTGCGTTCGGAACTGGGCGTGGCCTCGGCGGGGTATGACGTAGCGGTGGCGCGCTACAACCAGACCGTGATTGGTGCGCTGAAGAACATTTCCGACCAGTTGATCCGCCGCGAGTCGATGAAAGAGCAGTCGCACTTCGCGGCCGAGTCCGTCGCCGCAGCTCAGAAAACCTACGACATCGCCATGGTCGCCTTCCAGCGCGGCCTTACCGACTACCTGAACGTGCTCAATGCGCAGACATTGCTGTTCCGCCAGCAGCAGGTGCAGCAACAGGTGCAGGCCGCCCGCCTGGTCGCCCATGCCGAGCTGGTCACCGCCCTGGGCGGCGGCCTGCAGGCCGGCCAGGATGTGCCGAAGGAGGAACGCCAGGCTGCGCCGAAAACCCCGGCTACCCTGGCCATTTTCGACAAGAAGCCGGATAACGCCGAATGAGCACTTCCAGTTTGCCCGTGCGCTGGCTGCAAAGCCTGGAATGGCGCCGGGGCTTCTTTGCCTGGGCACGCACCGACGGCGTGACCTGGGTGTACATCTTCAAGGTGCTGGCCGCCGCGTTCATCACGTTGTGGCTGGCCATGCGCCTTGAGCTGCCGCAACCACGCACGGCCATGATCACCGTGTTCATCGTCATGCAGCCGCAAAGCGGGCATGTGTTCGCCAAAAGCTTCTACCGGGTGCTCGGCACCCTGGCCGGCTCGGCGATGATGGTGGCACTGATCGCCATCTTCCCGCAGAACACCGAGCTGTTCCTGCCCAGCCTGGCGCTGTGGGTGGGCCTGTGCTCGGCCGGTGCCATGCGCTACCGCACCTTCCGCGCCTATGGCTTCGTGCTGGCCGGTTACACCGCCGCGATGATCGGCCTGCCGGTACTGCAGCACCCTGACCAGGCGTTCATGGCAGCCGTATGGCGGGTGCTGGAGATTGCCTTGGGGATTCTGGTGTCGACCTTCGTCAGTGCCGCAATCCTGCCGCAGTCGGCCAGCGCCGCGATGCGTAACGCCCTGTACCAGCGCTTTGGCGTGTTCGCCGGGGTGGTGGTCGAGGCCCTGCGTGGCGATAGCCAAAAGGACCGTTTCGAGAGCAGCAACGTGCGTTTCGTGGCAGAGGCCGTAGGCCTTGAAAGCTTGCGCAACGTCACCGCCTTCGAAGACCCGCACATGCGCCGGCGCAGTGGTCGGCTGGTGCGGATGAACAGTGAGTTCATGGCCATCACCACGCGCTTCAACGCCCTGCACCGCTTGCTGGAGCGGCTGCGTGCCCGTGGCCCGCTACAGATTGTCAGTGCCATCGAGCCGGGCCTGAATACCTTGGTGGAGCTGCTGCAGCCCTACGTGGGGCGGGCGTTGACCGACGCCGATGCACTGCGCCTGACCCTGGAGCTGGCCGCCTACAAAGAAGGCCTGCAGGCCCAGGTGCGCGGCTTGCGGGCCGAATACCTGGCGACCGACCCCAGTGAATCCGACTTGCTCGACTTTCACACCGCGTTCGAACTGCTGTATCGCTTCGTCGACGAGATGTTCAGCTACGCCGAAACCCATGCCTCGCTGGCCGCGCACACGCACCAGCGCGAGCAGTGGGACGAGCCCTACGTGGCGCAGACCAGCTGGCTGGTGTCGCTGGCCGCCGGTGTGCGTGCCTCGGCGGTGCTGTTGCTGCTGGGTAGCTACTGGCTACTCAGTGACTGGCCCAGCGGCGCCATGATGACCCTGATCGCCACCGTCACCGTGGGCCTTTCGGCGGCGTCGCCGAACCCCAAGCGCATGTCGTTCCAGATGGCCTGCGGCACGGCCATCGGTGCTTTTGTCGGGTTCTTCGAAACGTTCTTCGTGTTCCCCTGGATCGACGGTTTCCCGCTGCTGTGCATGGTGCTGGCACCCGTGTTCGTGTTGGGCGCGTTTCTGTCGTCGCGCCCGGCCTATGCCGGCTACGGCATCGGCTTGCTGGTGTTTTTCGCGATTGGCTCGGTGCCGAACAACCTCACCGTGTATGACCCCTACACCTTCATCAACGACTACATCGGCATGGTGATCGGCATGTTCGTCTGTGCCGCCGCCGGGGCGATCATCCTGCCGCCCAACAGCCGCTGGTTGTGGAGCCGCCTGGAACAAGAGCTGCGCGAGCAGGTGCTGTTCGCCATCAGTGGTCGCCTGCGCGGCATCGGCACGGCGTTCGAAAGCCGCACCCGCGACCTGTTGCACCAGGCCTATGGCCTGGCGGCGGGCAAGCCGCAGGTGCAGAGCCAGTTGATGGGCTGGATGTTCACCGTGCTGGAAATCGGCCACGCCGTGATCGAGTTGCGCAAGGAGCAGGCCCGTGCGCCGGTGCACCCGGCCTACGCAGAGTCGCAGCCGTGGCGCCAGGCGATTCGCGTCATGGGCCGTGCCCTGGCGCGGTTGTTCCTGCAGCCAAGCGCCAGCAACCACGAGCGTGCATTGGTGGCCGTGGACCATGCCATCGCCCGCGTGCAGGCCACCGACGAGCCGTTCGCCCGGCACTTCGACACCTCGGTGCTGCGCCGTGCGCAAAGCTACCTGCACTTCATCCGTTCTTCCCTGCTGGACCCACAGTCGCCACTGGCACCGGCGAAAGGATTGCACCATGCCCCGTGAAATCGCCTTCCATGGCGTGTACATGCCCACCATGACCTTGATGTTCCTGTTCGCCCTGGGCCTGGCCTGGGGCCTGGACCGGTTCATCGCCAGCCATGATGGCTACCGTTTCTTCTGGCACCCGGCGCTGCTGCGCCTGAGCCTGTTCGTCTGCCTGTTCGGCGCCATGGCGCTTACTGTCTACTGGTGAGAAACCTTCGATGAAAAAGTTCTTCAGCCTGATCGCCACCCTGCTGGTGCTGGTCGCTGCCGTGGCCATCGGTCGCCAGTTGTGGTTGCACTACATGACCACCCCATGGACCCGCGACGGCCGCGTGCGTGCCGACATCATCAACGTCGCCGCCGACGTGCCCGGCTACGTGGTGGACGTACCGGTCAAGGACAACCAGCGGGTGAAGAAGGGCGACCTGCTGATCCAGATCGACCCCGAGCACTACCAGTTGGCGGTCGACCAGGCCAAGGCGCTGGTCGCCTCGCGCAAGGCCACCTGGGAAATGCGCAAGGTCAACGCCAAGCGCCGGGCCGACATGGACAACCTGGTGATCTCCAAGGAAAACCGCGACGATGCCAGCAACATTGCCAACGCTGCCCAAGCCGATTACCAGCAAGCCCTTGCTGAACTGGCCGCAGCCGAACTGAACCTCAAGCGCACGCACATCGTGGCCACGGTGGATGGCTATGTGACCAACCTGAACATCCACAAGGGCGACTATGCGCGTACCGGTGAGGCGGTGATGGCGGTGGTCGATGAGAACTCGTTCTGGGTGTACGGCTTCTTCGAGGAGACCAAGCTGCCGCACGTGAAGGTGGGTGACCAGGCCGAGCTGCAGATGATGAGCGGCGAGCGCATCAAGGGGCATGTGGAGAGCATCGCCCGTGGCATCTACGACCGCGACAACCCGCAAAGCCGCGAGCTGATTGCCGATGTGAACCCTACGTTCAACTGGGTGCGGCTGGCGCAGCGGGTGCCGGTGCGTATTCACATCGATGAAGTGCCGGAAGGGTTTTTGCTGGCGGCGGGGACGACGTGTACGGTGGTGGTGAAGCCGAGTTCGCCTTGAGAGATTTGTAGTCAGGAACATCGAGCACCGCCCGCGCGGCGCTCGATCTCAAAGGCGCTGTAAAAATCATGGCGAGCACCTGCATGCCCAAATGAAGCTCAGAGCCAAGCGTCCAATCTTCTGTGATTTCTACCCCGCCGCCCCCACCAACACCGGCACCTTCACCTGGTCAATCACCTTCGCGCTGATGGAAGGGTCGAGCAACCGTCCCAGCCGCGACAGGTGACGGTGGCCCATGATGATCAGCTCGCAATTGAGTTCGTGCGCCTTAGTCACGATCACATCGACCGGCTGCCCAGCCACCATGCAACCCCGGCTGGCAAAGCCGGCTTGCTGCAGTTCGCGCACGGCCTCGGTCACGGCGTGGTCGGCATGCTGCTGTTCCTCGCAGGCGGCGGGGTATTCCTCCAGCTCTTCGGTGGTATAGGGCGCTGGTTGCTCATGCACGGCGAAGGTGGAATCGATGGCCAGCAGCACGTGCAATTCGTGCTCGCCAGGGCGGCAGTAGCGGCGGGCGAGGGCCAGCAGGGCACTGGAAGCCGGGGAGGCGTCGATGGCGATCAGGACGGAGCTGGGCATGTAGGATCCTTGGCAATGGCTGGCGGGTGTATCTGCAGGATCGGCCCTTTCGCGGGCACGCCCGCGAAGAGGCCGATCCTGCCAATGCTCTATTTAAGGCCGAACACGGTCAGTGAATAAATGCCCCACAACGCACGAGCGCATTGCGTCTGGTGCAATCGAGCAACCTGTTACCATCGCCATTCCCACAGCTGTAACGGAAAACGGCCATGCAACTCCCGGACATGAACCTGCTCGTCGCCCTCGATGTCCTGCTCGACGAGGGCAGCGTGGTCGGCGCAGCTCAGCGAATGAACCTGAGCCCGGCGGCCATGAGCCGGACACTGGGGCGCATTCGCGAAGCCATGGGCGACCCGATCCTGGTGCGTGCCGGTCGTGGCCTGGTGCCCACGCCGCGGGCGCTGGCCCTGCGCGAGCAGGTGCATGGGTTGGTAGAGCAAGCCGGGCAGGTGTTCCGTAGCCGTGATGATGTCGACCTGGTGAACCTGGACCGTGCCTTCAACATACGCACCAATGACCTGTTCATCGCCCTGTACGGCGCCCAATTGCTGAGCATGATGCTGGCCCAGGCGCCGCGAACGGTGTTGCGCTTCGTCCCGGAGGGCAGCGGTGACGATGATGCGGTGCTGCGCAACGGGCATATCGATTTGATCATCAGCTCGGCCGTTGAACTTGGCCCGGAAATCAAGGTGCAGAGCCTGTTCAGCACCTACTTCGTGGGCCTGGCGCGTGTGGGGCACCCGATTTTCGACGCCCCGATCACCCCAGAGCGTTTTGCCGCCTACCCGCAGATCAGCGTATCGCGGCGCGGCCGGGCCAATGGGCCGATCGATGTGGCGTTGGCCAACCACAAGGTAGAGCGGCGGGTGGCCCTGATCACCACCAGCTTTCACTCGGCGATGTTCTCGCTGCCGGATTCGGACTTGATCCTGCCGATACCCGCCAACATCCTCAACAGTGTGCAGCGGCTGAAGCTGCCATTGCGCTCGTTCGAGATCCCGGTGCCGTTGGAGAAAGTCAATGTGAAGCAGGCGTGGCACCCGCGTTTCGACAACGACCCCGCACACCGTTGGCTGCGCCAGACGTTGAAAGCGTGTGGGCGCATTGACCCGTGATGTCGCCATTGATTGCGTCTGACGCAATATAAAACTGCCAACAAGTCAGTTTTCGTCAGCATTCGACCTTCTTAAACTTGCTCCAGCCCTGAAATTGTTGCTGGAGATGTATTCCCATGAGTTCCCTGACCGCGCCCTCTGCGGCGCTGGCCGCCGCCCCCGCGCCGGCCGCGCCTGCGCAGACGGCGTTTGGCCTGCAGGTGGTAGTGGGGCTGTTCGGTGTGTTGCTGGCCGTGCTGTGCGCAGGCCTAAACGAGTCGGTTACCAAGATTTCCCTCGCCGATATCCGCGGTGCCATGGGCATCGGTGCTGACGAAGGTGCCTGGCTGCTGGCGGTGTACAGCGCCGCCTCGGTCTCGGCCATGGCCTTTGCGCCGTGGCTGGCCACCACCTTCTCGCTGCGGCGCTTCACCATGAGCGCCATCGGCCTGTTCGCCGTGCTCGGCTTGCTGCAACCGTTCGCCCCCAACCTGCACAGCCTGATGCTGCTGCGCGTGCTGCAGGGCTTTGCTTCGGGGGCCTTGCCACCGATGCTGATGAGTGTGGCCCTGCGCTTCCTGCCACCGGGCATCAAGGTCTACGGCCTGGCCTGCTATGCGCTGACCGCCACCTTCGGCCCCAACCTTGGCACGCCGTTGGCGGGGCTGTGGACCGAGTATGTCGGTTGGCAATGGGCGTTCTGGCAGATCATTCTGCCCTCGCTGCTGGCCATCGTCTGTGTCGGCTGGGGCCTGCCGCAGGACCCGCTGCGCCTGGAACGTTTCAAGCAGTTCGATTGGCGTGGCGTGCTGCTCGGCCTGCCCGCCATCAGTTGCATCGTACTGGGCCTGTCGCTGGGCGACCGCTGGGGCTGGTTCGATTCGCCGCTGATCTGCTGGCTGCTGGGCGGTGGCCTGGTGTTGCTGGTGCTGTTCATGTTCAACGAGTGGTCCGAACCGCTGCCGTTCTTCCAGTTGCGCATGTTGCAGCGGCGCAACCTGAGTTTCGCGCTGGTGACACTGGCC
This sequence comes from Pseudomonas sp. NBRC 111140, assembly GCF_001320885.1. Lineage (NCBI taxonomy): Bacteria > Pseudomonadati > Pseudomonadota > Gammaproteobacteria > Pseudomonadales > Pseudomonadaceae > Pseudomonas > Pseudomonas sp. NBRC 111140. The sequence goes on along the minus strand of NZ_BCBQ01000025.1, from coordinate 41,306 downwards.
GGTGTGCTGATCGTGCTCTCGGGCGTGGGCAGCATTCCTTCGGCCTACCTGGCGCAGATCCAAGGCTACCGCCCGGCACAGACCAGCCCGCTGATGATGCTGGTGGCCATGCCTCAACTGATCGCCCTGCCGCTGACGGCGGCACTGTGCAACATCCGTGCAGTGGACTGCCGCTGGGTGCTGGGTATCGGCCTGGCGATGCTGGCGGTGTCCTGTGTCGGCAGCAGCCTGCTGACCAGCGAATGGATCCGTGGCGACTTCTACCCGTTCTACCTGCTGCAGGTGTTCGGCCAGCCGATGGCCGTGCTGCCGTTGCTGATGCTGTCCACCAATGGCATGACCCCGCAGGAAGGCCCGTTCGCCTCCAGCTGGTTCAACACCGTGAAGGGCTTGGCCGCCGTGATTGCCGGTGGCCTGCTGGACGCCCTTGGCACCCTGCGCCGGCACTTCCATTCCAACCACCTGGTGGACAGCCTGGGCAACGCCCCGCTGGTCGACGACAGCGCTGCAGGCCTGGCCAAGCGCATCCACGACCAGGCGTTGGTCCTGACCTCGGCCGACCTGTACCTCGTCATGGCCTGCATTGCCGTGGCCTTGATCTGCCTGATTCCTTTCGTGCCTACCCGGGTCTATCCGCCGCGTGCGGTGGCCTGAACCCTGGATGAATTCGAGAACCGCTGAAATGACCAACAACCGCAAAACCCTGTTCATCGGCTCGGTGCTGGCCGTGGCCGTCCTGGCTGGCATCGTCGGCCCCTGGATGTTGGGCAGTGACCACCGCCAGAGCACCAATGACGCCTATGTGATCGCCGACTACACCGTGGTCGCGCCCAAAGTCGCCGGTTTCATCAAGGACGTGCTGGTGGAAGACAACCAGCAGGTCACCGCAGGCCAGTTGCTGGCGACCATCGATGCCCGTGACTACCAGGCCGCGCTGGATGCCGCGCAGGCGCAGTTGCTGGTAGCCCAGGCGCAAAGTGCCGATGCCCGTGCCACCCTGGAGCGCCAGGCAGCGCTGATTGCCCAGGCCGAGGCTGCTGTCAAAGCGGCCCAGGCCGAAGCGGCGTTCGCCGACCATGAAGTCAACCGCTACAGCCGCCTGGCCGAGCAGGGCGCCGGTACCGTGCAGAACGCCCAACAGGCGCGCAGCGGTGTCGACCAGGCCCGTGCTCGCCTGGCCAATGCCCAGGCGGCGCTGGTGGCGGCGCGCAAGCAAGTGGACATTCTCACCGCTCAGGTGGCCAGCGCCGATGGCCAGCTCAAACGTGCCGAAGCGGGGCTGGAAAAGGCTCAGCTCGACCTGTCCTACACCCGCATCACTGCACCGGTGGACGGTATGGTCGGCGAGCGTGCCCTGCGCGTCGGCGCCTACGTCAACCCAGGCGCCCGCCTGCTGTCGGTGGTGCCGTTGCAACAGGCCTATGTGGTCGGCAATTTCCAGGAAACCCAGCTGACCCACGTGCAACCGGGCCAGCCGGTGAGCATCAGCGTCGATACCTTCTCCGGCGAAAAGCTGCACGGCCATGTAGAAAGTATCGCTCCTGCCACCGGCGTCACCTTCGCTGCCGTGAAACCGGACAACGCCACCGGCAACTTCACCAAGGTGGTGCAGCGCATCCCGGTGAAAATCGTCTTCGATGACGGGCAGCCGCTGCTCAGCCGCCTACGTGTGGGCATGTCGGTGGAAGCGACCATCGACACCCGTGGTGACAAGCTGGACGGCAAAGAGGTAAGTGCACGATGAAATCGGCATTTCGCTTGAGCCCTTTATTGCTGGCCGTACTGATGGCCGGCTGCACCATGGGCCCGGACTTTCTGCGCCCCGACAGCCAGGCACCGCAACAGTGGGCGCCGCTGCAGGGTGAGGCAGCGGCCAGCCAGCCGCAGGCCGAACCGCTGGAGTTGCGCTGGTGGGAATCCTTTCACGATGCCCAGCTCAGCGCCTTGATCCAGCGCGTCGCCGAACGCAACCTCGACCTGCAGATGGCCAGCGCACGGTTGCTGCAAAGCCGTGCCCTGCGCAGCACCGTGGCCGCCGACGAAATGCCGTCGGTGGACGCCAACGCCGGCTACAGCCGCGCGCGTAACAGCGCCGAAGGCCTCAGCGACCCGTCCGGCAAAGCGGGTAAAGCGGCGTACAACCTCTGGCAAGGCGACCTGGTGGCAGGTTGGGAGTTGGACCTTTGGGGCCGCGTACGACGCCAGGTCGAGGCTGCCGATGCCAGCGTCGAAGTGGCTGAGAACGACCGCCGTGGGGTGCTGCTTGCCCTGCTGTCGGAAACCGCCGGCAACTACATCCAGCTGCGCGCGGTGCAGCACACCCTGGATGTGACGCAGGACAACCTCAAGGTTGCCCGGCACAGCCTGAAGCTGTCCGAAGACCGCCAGGCCGAAGGCGTTGCCACGCGCCTGGATGTGGCCCAGGCCAGCGCTCAGGTCGCGTCGATCGAGTCGCGACTGCCCAGCCTGGAAGCCCGCCGTGATGACCTGATCAACGCCCTCAGCCTGCTCGCTGCCGAACCGCCACGCAGTTTGCAGGCCGAATTGCTGCAGGGCGGCGAGCTGCCCGCGCCGCAGCAGAAGTTTGCCATTGGCTTGCCGTCCGAACTGGCCGAGCGCCGCCCGGACATCCGCCAGGCCGAGGCCCGCCTGCATGCCGCCACCGCCAGCATCGGTGTGGCCAAGGCAGATTTCTACCCGAGCATCCGGCTGTCGGGCAGTGTCGGTTTCCAGGCCATGCAGCTGTCTGATTTTGGTGGCTGGGATTCGCGTCGGTTTGCTTTCGGGCCGCAGCTGTCGCTGCCGATCTTCGAGGGTGGCCGGCTCAAGGGCACCCTGGAACTGCGCGAGGCGCAGCAGCAAGAGGCCGCGCTGAACTACCGCAAGGTGGTGCTGGGGGCCTGGCATGAAATTGACGATGTGCTGCGCCTGTACAACGCCAGCCAGTTGCGCCGCGACCATTTGGCCGAGGCCGTGCGGCAGAACCGCATCGCCCTGGAAACCGCCCAGCGCCAGTATGTGGAAGGGGCGGTGGACTTTCTCAATGTGCTGACAGTGCAAGGGGCATTGCTGGCCAGCGAGGAGCAGTGGATCGACAGCTCGGCAGCGGTGTCGCAGGCGCTGGTGGGGTTGTACAAGGCCTTGGGGGGTGGCTGGCAGGCGTTTGATGAGCAGCCAGCGAACAAAGCCTAGAAAGCGGGGCCGCTGTGCGGCCCATCGCGACACAAGGCCGCTCCTACAGGAGACCGCGACTGCCTGTAGGAGCGGCCTTGTGTCGCGATGGGCTGCAAAGCAGCCCCAGGGCATCCGAAAACTCAGAGCGGCCGCAGCAGCCCAAAGCGCTTGCGTAACGCCCAGTCCAGCAACCGCCGTGGCAGCAACCGGGCCATCAGCGGCAGCGCGGTACTGCCATTGCCCAACCGCACCACCCCCGGTACCGGCGACTTGCCGACTGCCGCCAACACCCCCCGGGCAAACACCGCCGCCGAAGTCGGCCTGTCCTGCGAAGCCCGCGCCCGTGCCTGCACATGCTCGCGCAGCGGCCACCACGGTGAATCCGCCGCCAGCACCTGCTCGGCCTGGCGCTGGGCATGGCTGGCGAACTGCGTGGCAATCGCCCCCGGCTGCACTTCCATCACCTGCACACCGAACGGTGCCAGCTCCAGGCGCAAGGCATCGCTCAGCGCATGCACGGCGGCTTTCGAGGCGCAGTAGGCACCGGCGAATGGCGTGACCAGCACGCCGGAGACGCTGCCGATGTTCACCACCAGGCCCCGTGAGCGGCGTAGCAGCGGGAACAGCGCACGGGTAACGCCGACTACGGCGAAGACGTTGGTTTCGAACTGCTGGCGCAGGGCATCCACGCCGCCATCGAGCAACGGGCCCATGGCGCCGTAGCCGGCGTTGTTGATCAGGATGTCGAGGCTCTCCAGTTCGTCGGCCAAGCGGGCCAGCGCCTCGCCGTCGTTCACATCCAACTGCCGGGCGGTGTAGCCGGCGGCGCTCAGTTGCTCGACATCTTCAGGCTTGCGGGCAGTGGCCCAGACGTGGTGGCCGGCATCGCGAAAAGCATCGGCCAAGGCGCGGCCGATGCCGCTGGAACAACCTGTGATCAGGACAGTGGGCATGGGAGAGGCCTTCGATTAATTGGCGAATGTACCTTGCAGATGCTCGGCACGAAATTCCAGGGTCTGTGGCCGGTACCCGGAGCGCAGCGGCGGCACCGGCAGGCAATCTTTCCACTCGGCTCCCGGCTGCAACTCACCCGGTCCACGGTAACGCGGTGCGTTGTAGGTATTCTCGGCCAGGTTCACGGTATCGCCCGGCGCATACGCCGCTACCCGCCAACGAAGTTCGGTGAGCGGGGCCTTGTTGCCGTTTTTCATGCGTACCTGCAGGGCGCGGTCGGCAGGGCACTGCTCGGGGGCGTAGCTCAGGCGCAGGTCCAGGCGGGCCAATTGCGAGGCTTCGCGGTTTTCCTGCCAGGCAACGAACAGGGCTACCAGGCCCAGGCCACACACGGCGGCCAGCGAAATCGGCAGGGCCTTGGCCGGGTAGCGCAACAGCAGCACCAGCCAGGTGAGGATGAGGAAGGCACCGATGATCATTGGGCTTGAAGACCTTGGTTGCGCGGGGTCTGACCATCGTAGCCTGAAATGGGGGAGGGCTCAAAAGCGCGAGGGCTTCGCCCTCGTGTCGAGAAAGGGCCGCAAAGCGGCCCCAGGGGTTTACTTACTGCGCAATCGTCTTGACCGAAACACCTCGCTCCACCGGCGTCGATGTCCGGCCATACACATCCTCGAAGCGCTCGATGTCATCCTCGCCCAAATAACTGCCGGACTGCACTTCGATGATCTCCAGCGGGATCTTGCCTGGGTTGCGCAGGCGGTGCACCGATGCGATCGGGATGTAGGTCGACTGGTTCTCGGTCAGCAGGAACACGTTCTCGTCGCAGGTGACCTCGGCGGTGCCGGACACCACGATCCAGTGCTCGGCGCGGTGGTGGTGCATCTGCAGCGACAGGCTGGCACCCGGCTTGACGGTGATGTGCTTGACCTGGAAGCGGCCACCCATGTCCACCGAGTCGTACGAGCCCCACGGGCGATACACTTCCAGGTGGTTCTGGGTTTCAGTGCGACCCTGTTCGTCTAGGGTCTTGACCATCTGCTTGACGCCCTGGACCTTGTCCTTGTGGGCAATCATCATGGCGTCCTTGGTTTCGACCACCACGATGTTTTCCAGGCCGATCACCGACACCAGCTTGCCGTTGCCGTGGATCATGCAATTGCGGCTGTCCTGCACCACCACGTCGCCCTTGGTGACGTTGCCGTTGTCGTCCTTCTCGTGCACTTCCCACAGCGATGACCAGCAGCCCACGTCGCTCCAGCCGGCCGACATCGGCACTACGCAGGCGCGCTGGGTTTTTTCCATCACCGCGTAGTCGATGGAGTTGTCCGGGCAGCAGGCGAAGGTGGCTTCGTCGATGCTCAGCACATCGCCGTCTTCCTCGCTGCGCTCCAGCGCCAGCACGCAGGTGTCGTAGATGTCGCCGTCGTGCTTTTTCAGCTCTTCGAGGAAGCGGCTGGCGCGGAACAGGAACATGCCGCTGTTCCAGAAGTAGCCACCGGCCTGGACGAACTCGGCGGCGCGTTTCTCATCGGGTTTCTCGACAAACTGGGCCACGCGTGCCACGCCTTCGGGCAGCAGGGCATCCTGGCTGGAGCGGATGTAGCCGTAGCCGGTTTCCGGCTTGGTCGCCGGCACGCCGAACAGCACCATCTCGCCACGCTCGGCGGCGATGGTGGCCAGGGCCAGGGCGCGCTGCAGGGCCTTCTGGTCGTCGATCACGTGGTCGGCTGGCAGTACCAGCATCAGCTCGTCGCGGCCTTCGTTGACCAGTTTCATGGCGGCCATGGCCACGGCCGGCGCGGTGTTACGGCCGAACGGCTCCATCAGGATGCCTTGGGTTTCCAGCTTCAGCGCAGCCAGCTGTTCCTGGACGATGAACTTGTGGTCCTTGTTGCAGACCACGATCGGTGTGTCCATGCCTTCGAACGCCAGGCGCTCGATGGTTTGCTGGAACAGGGTGTGTTCGCCGGTCAGGGCCAGGAACTGTTTTGGGAACTGCTTGCGCGACAGAGGCCACAGACGCGAACCGCTACCACCAGAAAGAATTACCGGGATCATCATGTTTCTCCAATAGTCGTTAAAGGCAGGGGGATCAGTTGCTAGCCACGGGGCGAGTTACCCACACCGGCGACAAGGCGTTGCCGGAACCCGTTACATACAGCACGGCGGCTTCGCCGCGCTCCAGGGCGACGGGTTTCACGTCACCCACTTTCTTGTCACCTTGGTACAGCGCCAGGTTGACCTTGACCGGGTTGATTTCGCGTTCGCCCCGGCCGTTTGCGGCCACCGGCTTGACCACTTCGGTCTTGCCGTCGGCGGTTTTCAGGGTCAGCTGCTGGTCGCTCAGGTTCTGCACGCGCACCAGGGCTTTCTGCTTGTTCTTGAACGGTGGTTCTTCGATCAACTGCGGGTTGCCGCTGCTGCTGTTGACCAGGGTGTAGTACTTGTCCGAGGCCAGCTTGACCGGCACGCTCTTGCCGCCGACCTGGGCTGTGTAGTCGCCGCCTGGCAGGAAGCTGAAGTCGCTGCTGGCCTGGGCGCCAACCTGCTTGATCTGGGTGTTGCCGACCGAGGCGGCGGCCGGTGCGCTGGCCGCGTTGTACAGGCGCACGAAGGTCGAGCCTTTCGGCGCGCTCGGGCCATACAGCGCGGCATCCGCGCCGGCGAAGGCCTGCATGGAAGCAAGGGACAGGCCGGCCGCGAGGGTGAGGGCTTTGGCAATGGAAGTCTTGGTAGTCATGTGCGTTTCCTCTCTATCGATCAGTGGCGCGTCTGGTTGGACGACAAGGCCAGGTTTTCTTCGGTTTTACGGGTGTTCTTCAGCTGCGCGATCCACTGCGGATCGAAACTGCTGAGGTCGTTTTTCATGGGCAGATAACGCTCGGGGAATTCCCACACCACCACTTGCGGTGCGGCGTTTTTAAAGGCATCGCTTTGCAGGTACTTGAGCATTGGCAGCAGCGGGCCATGGCCGTCTTCTGCGTAGTTGGCGACGTCGCTGTTCAGGGCCTGCTGCAGGGCACCAAGGAAGTTCCAGTGCGGGTTGGCGCTGTAGCTGGTACCCACCAGCGCAACCGGAATCTGCTTATCGGCGAACAGTGCGTCCCCCGCGTCACCCTCGGCATCGACCGGGCGGGTGGTGCGCTGCTGCAGGTTGTCCGGGGCCGGCAACAGGTTGCTGAACAAAGGGTCCAGTGGCAGGAAGTTGGTCAGGTCGCCTTTGTAGGGCGCGGTGCTGCCAGCTTCGGTGACGAAGGTTTGCGGGTCACCGTTGAGCAGGTTCTGCCGGCTTACCGCCTCGGCCAGCGTCTGGGCGGCGACTTCGGCGCCCATTGGTGTCCAGTGGGTGTCGGTGCGCAGGAATACCTGGCCGCGGGCTTTGGCTTGTTCCATGGCCGCTTGCAGGTCTGGGGCGAACACGTTGGCCTGGCGTACCTGGGCGTGGAACTGGTTGTACAGGTCATCGTGCAGGCTGGCCGGTTGCTCTTTGCCCAGGTATTCCGAATAGAGGCGCGCCTTGGCCGGGATGATCGCCAGCACCAGCTGGCTACCGTGCTGCTGCAAGGTGTCGCGCACGCCACGGATCAGCGCCAGGTTTTCCTGCATCAGTTGTTCGGCACCGGCGGTGGGCTTGAACTCTTCGTCGCTGAACAACCACTGGTCGCGGCCCAGTACCACACCGGGTCGGCCCTCGTTGAACAGCTTGAAGTCCATGGCCGCCCAAAGGTTCGTGCCCAGGCGCTTGATCGGGAACTCGTCGTCGTAGTGGGTCTCGGCGGCCTTGGCCAGCTTGCCGTTGAGCAGGGTCATCTGCTCGGTGCGCTGAAAGCTTTGCAGGCCACCGGTGGACCACACGCCCATGCCCACCAGCAAGCCAAGGAACGACAAGGAATAAGTGATGCGTAATGTGCGGTTCATGTCATCGGCCTCAGAACTGGAAGTACAGGAACGGCGAGTAGCTCTGCGCCGAAAGCTTGAGGATCGAGGCGACGAACAGCAGCAGAATCAGGGCGCGGGTCATCACCCGGGTCCAGTCCAGGCCGATCGAGCCATCGCTGTTCACCTGCACCGGGGTTGCCTTGGGCGTCGGTTTGGCATTGCGGTAGAAGTCGCGTAGGCCGAAGAACGCCAGGGTGAGGTAGGCGATGACCAGGGTCGCCACCTGTAGGCCGGTCAGCTGGGCACTGTTGAGTTCCGACAGCTGCCAGTCGCCGAAGCTGAACATGGCGCCGTACATGCGGCCGGCCACGTGCAGGTTCTCGGCGCGGAAGATCACCCAGCCGACCACCACCAGCAGGAAGGTGAAGGCCCATTTGACCGGGTTGAAGCGCTGCGGGTTGGTGTCGATGCCCAGCGCGCGTTCGATGGCCAGCCACATGCCGTGCCAGGCGCCCCAGATGATGTAAGTGAAGTTGGCACCGTGCCACAGGCCGCCCAGCAGCATGGTCAGGAACAGGTTGCGGTAGGTGTTGAAGGTGCCTTTGCGGTTACCGCCCAGGGTGATGTACAGGTAGTCGCGCAGCCAGGTCGACAGGCTGATGTGCCAGCGCCGCCAGAACTCGGTGATCGATTGGCTGATGTATGGCTGCTTGAAGTTCTCCATGAAGCGGAATCCCATCATCAGGCCCAGGCCGATGGCCATGTCGCTGTAGCCGCTGAAGTCGAAGTACAGCTGTGCGGTGTACGCCAGCGCGCCCAGCCAGGCATCGCCCGTGGTCGGGTTTTGCAGGGCGAAGCAGTGGTCGGCGACCACGGCCAGGGTGTCGGCGATGAACACTTTCTTGATGAAGCCCTGCATGAAGCGGGTGCAGCCTTCGGAAAACTTGTCCAGGGTGTGGGTGCGGTTGTTGAATTGCTCGACCAGGTCCTTGAAGCGCAGCACGGGGCCTGCGATCAGGTGCGGGAAGATGGCCACGAACGCGGCGAAGTCGATCAGGTTGCGAGTAGCCGGGGTGTCGCCACGGTAGACGTCGATGATGTAGCTGATCGACTCGAAGATGTAGAACGAGATACCGATCGGCAGCAGCACGTGGGTGAGGATGAACGGCTCAAGGCCGAACGAGGCCATGATCGCGTTGAGGCTGTCGACGCCGAAGTTGGCGTACTTGAAGTAGCCGAGAATCGCCAGGTCGACACCCACGCCAAGCAGCAGCCAGCGCTGGGCGGGCTTGGTGCGCACACCGGCGGCACCCACTTTGAGGCCGATCCAGTAATTCCACAGGGTGACCCCGGCGAACAGGGCCAGGAAGTCCACCCGCCACCAGGCATAGAAGATGTAGCTGGCGATCAGCAGCAGCAGGTTGCGATAACGTTGCCCGCTCAGGTAGTACAGGCCGAGGAAGATCGGCAAGAACAGGAACAGGAACACGTTGGACGAGAAGACCATCCCGGTTCTCCTAATTTGTTCACAGCATCCAGGGCAAAGCGCCCCCCAAACCCCCCAGCAAAAAGCTGGAGGAAACCGTTGTCACTTCATTCCTGATGGGCCGCAAAGCGGCCCTAACCCAGGCGACATCTATTTCTTGCTCTCTGCGTTCGGGTCGTAGACCCGGGTCAGGTCGCCGCCCAGCCGGAAGCTGTTGAACGGCTGCATGCCGTGCTTGCGCTGCAGGGTGTCGCCGACGCAGTGGTACAGTTCGCACCAGGGTTCGAGCCAGGCATACTTGCTGTCGACCTTGAGGTCCTTCATGTCCTGCTTCTCGCCGGTGCGGGCCTTGAACTGGCTCGGGTCGCGGGCACCGGCCAGTACGCCTTCACCCAGACGCTGCAGGGCGAAGTTGTTCTCTTTGCGCAGGTCCACGCCATTGGCCTGGGCAAAGCTGGCAATCATCGCCAGGGGCGGCAGGGCATAGTTGTGGTAGGCCAGTGCGCGCTGCTTGCGCTTGATTTCGTTGGGCAGAAAGCCCTGGTCATCCACCTGGTTGGCGCCCACCTTGTATTCCTTCACGGCCCAGTCGAACAGGTCGCGACGGTCGGTGGCGACAGCGGTCGCCATGACCGACCAGGCCGCCCAGTAGCTGTGGTTGTTGATCTTCTCCAGCGGCAGGTCGCTCCAGTCGCGCACGGTCTGTTCAGCCAGGCGGGCGAACCATTTTTCGATGACTTCGGCTTCAGCCTGGTGCGCGGCCAGCGGCTGCGAGTGGGAGAACTTCAGGCGCAGCCACGAGCCGCTCATGCTGCCCAGTGCCCATTTGCGCATCGACTTGCCGGTGTGGTTGTAGTCGGTGGACAGCAATGCGTCGGCGCGTGCCCAAGTGCCCAGCCAGGCCAAGGTGCAATCGAGCTGCGCCGGGCGGCCATCGCGCATGTACTGGCCAACCATCTTGCTCACGCCTTTCTCAAGCGTGGTGATGTCTTCGGTCGACTTGCGGAAGGCCTTTTCCGAGGCAACATTGAGCGTTGCCCGCGCCTTGTCAGAGCCTTCGTATTTGCTGCGAAACTGCAACGCGCCGGTGTACGGCTTGGGCGCCGCTTCGCAGCGGAAATTGCCGTCGCCGGTCTTGAGCTTTTCGATCCCCTCGTAGTAACCCTGCGGGGGTACCAGCGCAGCGTGCGCGGCACCGCCAAACAGGGCCAAAGCGAGCAGGGCGGGGCTGGAAATTCGCTTCAATAGGGTCATGGATCGCCTCACTGGCCGGCCTGCGCGGTCTGCGCAGGCACGGCGAATTTGTTGCGTTTGCAGAGCTTGGCCTCGACCTTCTGGGTGCCGCTTTCCGGCCCCTGTACCTCGAACGCCAGCAGGCCCTGGCTGGCCCAGTCTTCGTCTTCACGCATTTGGAAGACGAAGCGGCCGTCGGTGTCGGAGGTTTCCGGTTTTTCCAGCTTGATGTCCTCGTGGCGGCCGTTGAGGTACCAGAGGGTGGCTTGCAACACCTTCACCGACGGGTCTTCGAACTTCACGTCCATCTGCAGGTTGCGGTTGATCAAGTCTTTGATCACGCCGCCCTTGCCGTTGACCATCAGCTCGTTCTTGCCGGGCTTGAGGGTGGTGCTGGCGCTCATCAGGGCAGGGCGGTCGTCGCAGCCGTCATCGAGCAGGCCAAGGATTTGCCGCCAGATGGTTTCCTGGTCCAGGCGGTACAGCGGGGAGAACTCCCACACCAGGATCTTCGGCGGGTGCTTCTGGAATTCCTCGCTGCCCAGGTACTGGATCATCGAGCCCTCCAGGCCACCGCCAGGGAAGGCGACGTTGAGCACGTCGGCGCCGATGTATTGCTCGAGGAAGCCCGAGAAGTTGTAGTTCTTGCCACTGTGGCTGGTGCCGACCAGGGTGATCTGCGCGTTGCCGCCGTCACCGAACAGGTCGTCGCCGCCGCTCGAACCTTTCGGCTCGGTGGCGAACTGGTCCATGTACTGCACCGCGTAGCTGGTGCTGCACAGCTGGCCGGCTACGTTATGCAGGGTGCCGGTCTTGCCCATGCGCCCGGACTTCTTGGTCTCGAATTCCTTGCGCGGTATGCCTTCGAAGGCCGGCATCTTGTGCACGGTGTCGGCCACGATTTTTGCCGCGCGCTCGGCGCCATAGGGCGTCCAGTGCTGGTCGCCACGGAAGTAGAAGTCCTTGCCCTGGTCGGCGGCGGCCAGTTGCTCGTTGGTCAGCGGCGACAGGTCGGGCACGTTGTAGCCCATGCTGGCGAAGCGCTTGAGCATGGCCTGGTAGTTGCCCAGGGCCTTTGGGTAGTCGAAGGCGGCTTTCTCGGCCGGGTTGAGCATGTTGCGGTTCACCAGGCCACGGGTCGGCTGGTACACCACCACCAGTTCCACGCCACGCTTCTTGAAAGCGTCGTGCACTTGTTGCAGGCGCTTGTAGCCGGCCGGGGTGGTGGTGAACTCGGTGCGCAGGTCTTCGCGGGTACGGAACAGCCAGTCACCCTTGGCCTGCACCAGCGTGGTGAAGTTCTGCTGGTAGCGGGTGGTGTAGCGGCTGGCATCGTGCGCTTCGGGGCACAGCTGGCAGCAGGGCTCGGCGCTGAAGGTCGGGGCCTTGACGTCTTCGGCGCGCACGCCCTGGCTGATCGCCAGAAGGGCGGCGGACAGGCCCAGCAGTTTCATCAGGTGTGGAGTCATGGTCTGGGCTTCCTTAATCGATCATTTCGGTCTGGCGTTCGACCGGGTCGATCAGCACAGCCTTCTGCTGGCGTACCAGCAGGTCGAGGATTTCGTCCTGGCGCTCGCCCAGCACGCCATTGAGGCTGATGCCGCTGGCCTTGCGTGGGGCGAGCATGGACACCTTGTACAGTTCGACCGACAGCGGCGAGTCGATCGACAGCGGGCCGGAGCCGTTGGCCGCCAGCTCGCCACCCACCACGATCAGCGACACCTTGGTGTCGAACGGGTCGAGGGCAATATCGCGGTCGGTGTCGGACAGGTCCTTGATGTGGCCGTACACGCCGACCAGGCCGTTGGCCATGGCGACGTTTTCGTACAGACGAATGTTCACGCTGTTGCGCACGCGGATGCCGTGGCGGCGGTTGTTGATCAGCTTGTTGCCCCAGATCAGGTTGTCGCCACTTTCGTACAGGGTGATGCCGTCGGTGTGGTTGCGGTAAATCTCGTTGTAGGCCACCAAGTTGTTGACGCTGTTACGGTCGATCACTACGCCCGAGAGCTTGTTGTCGTAGCTCTTGTTGTTGATGATCCAGCTGTCGTTGACCTCACGCGAAACGATGATGCCGTGCTTCTTCTTGGTGCCGTACACCGTGTTGCCGGCGATGATCAGGCGGTGCGAGCGGTCGTGCGGGTCGATGCCGTAGACGATGTTGTCGCGGTAGGTGCTGTCCTTGACCACGAAATCCTGGGTTTCGTAGCAATAGAAGCCGTACCACATGTCGCTGAATTCCGAGCCGATGATCCAGCCGGTGGGTTCCGGGCGGCCCATGCGCTTGGCCATGTTCGGCGTGTACTGCGAAATGCTCACGCCATACGACTTGGACTTGGCGTAGCCGAAGCTGGCCATCCTGGTGTTGACGATGTAGGTCTCGGTGCCGCCCCACGACAGCAGGAACGGGCGGAATTCCTTGGGCGAGCGGAAGGTGGCCGGGCCATTGTCCTTTTCCCGCCAGCCGGTCACCTGGGTGTCGGTGACGAACAGCTTGCCGTCGTTGACCAGGAACGAACCGCCCTCCTGGGACAGGCGCAACTGCTTGACCTTGCCGTCGATCTCGAGGATGCCCTTTTGCCCGACCACGATCGGCAGGCGCGCCAGGTACACACCGGGCTCGATTTCGCTGAGGTACTGTTTGGGCACCTTCTTGCTCAGCTCGACCAGGTCGACATGGCCGTCATCGACGAAGATCGCCTGCGGAATGCCGTGCTGGCGCTGCACCCACTCGGCTGCCTTGTTGTCGCCGCCGACGAACTCCTTGAGGGTGTCCTCCTGGAACATGCGGCGCAGGCTGACCTTGCCTTTGTGGCTACGGTCGATCTTCTTCTGCACCGCCTCGGCGGTGAAACCGGTCAAGTCGGGCAGCTTTGGCGGGTCCATCTGCAGCGGTTCGATCGGTGCGCTGGCCACTGTGTAGGTCTTGGCCTGCTGCAGCTCCTTGGCGATCACCTGGGGTTCTGCGGCAGCGACCAGGCCGCTGGCCAGCAGCAAGGCGCTGGCCAACAGGCTGTGACGTAAGTGCGGGTGAAGGTTCATAACGGTCAGTCCCCTACCGGCCTCAGAAGCGCCAGATCACATCGACGAAGGCGCGGTGCATGTACGAGTCCGCTTCCTTGCCGTAGGCATCGCCCGGCTTGAATACACCGGCACGCAGGCGCACCAGAGCGGACGGCTCGTCGATGGCCTGGCTCATCGATGCCGGCAGTAGGCCTTGCTTGAAGTACTTGGTCACGACCACGTCCATTTCCTGGCCAAGGTCTTTTTCGCCGTCGACCAGCGGGCGGTTCACGCCGTTGTCGTTGACCACCGCGTTGATGCCGCTGGAGCCGATGTTCTGGTTACCGTCGACCCGCCAGAATTTGTGGTAGATCAGGCTGGCGTCGTAGTCGTCGCGCAGCTGCCAGGAGGCGAACAGGGTGGCTGCCTGCAAGTTGCCCAGCTCGCCACGGAAAGCTTCGCCGAAGCGGTGCACGCGCGAGCGGGTGCCGGTGAAGTTGGAGCGGTTGCTCTCAAGGCCGGTCTGCTCGAAGTTGTTCGAGCCGTCGTCGCCACCACCGCCGCTGCCACGGGCGTAGGCCGCACCGACCTGCCATTGCGGGTCCAGGCGCAGGCGAATGCCAAGGTCGGTGGCCCATGCATTGACGTCGCCGCTCTGCTTGCCGGTGGCAACCTGATCGTTGCCGACGGCCTGGCTGCTGAGGGTGTCGCGGTCACCGGTCAGCCAGGTGACGCTACCCCAGTAGTTGACGGTGTGGTCGTTGCGCCAGTTGTAGGCGTCGCTGTTGGCTTCCAGGCCCAGCCAGGTCAAGTCGCCAGTGCGGGTCTTGTCCAGCGCGTCGACGGTTTCGCCGGGTTTTTTCAGGCTGCCGCTGTCGTGCGTATGGTGTGCCCGCACGCCAACCCAATGGCCAGGCGTCCACTGCGTGGCGACGTTGCCGTAGATGTGGGTGCGGTCCTTGTCTTCCGGGGCCAGTTCGGTGAGGTCAGTGCGGTACTCGCTGAAGCGCTGGGCCACGCCCAGGTCGGCCTTGAGCAGGGTGGTGTCGAAGGTCCAGTTCAATGCTTCGATGTTGGTGTCGCGCCACATGCCATCGTCGCTGCGCAGGCGCTGGCGGCCGAAGCGCAGTTGCTCGCCGGGGTAGGCGGTGAGGCCGCTGTAGCCGACCCAGAACTCGCGCATGGCCAGGTAGCTTTTGTCCGGCTGGCGGCTATCGTCGCCGGTTTCGGTGCTGGTGCCGTCGTCGTTCTGGCGCAGGGTGTCGGTTTCGATGGTGTCGGTGGCGGCGACGGCCTGGCCCATGGCATAGGCACTCCAGTTACCGCGCTCGCCGTACACCCAAGGGCGCAGGTCCAGGCCCAGG
This sequence comes from Pseudomonas sp. NBRC 111140, assembly GCF_001320885.1. NCBI lineage: Bacteria > Pseudomonadati > Pseudomonadota > Gammaproteobacteria > Pseudomonadales > Pseudomonadaceae > Pseudomonas > Pseudomonas sp. NBRC 111140. Next base: position 26,213 of record NZ_BCBQ01000025.1, on the reverse strand, counting down.
CCGTTGACGTCTCCGCCAGGGCGGGTGCCCAGGTCGCGGTCGTCTTCCGACTGGCCGGTGATTTTCACGTCCAGGCCAAAATTCTTTTCAGCGGTCATTTCCGCCAGGGTCGGGCAGGACCACAGCAGGGCGAAGCTCAGGCCGATGCCGGCTTTCACGAAGGGATTGAGCGTCATAGCGAGTCCTCACCGTCTACTTCTTTTTCGTCGTCTTGCAGGGCTTCGAGGGCCAGGGTGCTGTTCGCGCCCTGCGCCATGCTGCCGCGTGCGCGCTTTTCCTGGCCCAACAGTTGCTGGGCCTGGCTGCGCTGGTCAGGCGTGAGTTGCTGGTCGAGTTGCTGCAGCAGTTCGCTCGATTGCGGCGTCGGGTTGGCCTGCGACAGCTGGGCGAACACCCAGGCGTTGCCCGGTTGCGGGCGGATGCCGTGGCCTTCGCTGAACAGCTGGGCCAGGGCATAGTCGGCGCTGTTCTGCCCACCACGGGCGGCGGCCAGCAGGTGATCGACGGCTTTCTGCGGCTCGACATTGCCCAGGTAGCCACGGCGGTACAGCTGGCCCAGGTAGTAATGGGCGCTGATTTCGCCAGCGTCGGCGGCGGCTTGCAGGTGCTGCTCGGCTTTTTTCGCGTCGGCTGGCAGGGTTTTGCCTTCGTAGTACAGGCGGCCCAGCAACAGTTCGGCGCGTGGTTGTTCGGCCTCGCGGCCCTTGTCGATGTAAGCCATTAGCTGGTCGGTATCGCCCAGTTCGGGGAAGTCGTACAGCAGTTGCGCCAGGCTGACCCAGGATGCCGGGTTGGCGGGGGCCACCTGCTCAAGCAGGTCCTTGGCGGTTTTCTCGTCGGTCTGGCCAAGGCTGCGGTCGGCCAGCACCCGGGCAACGCTGTCGACCCGAGTGGCCGGCACCGCGCCACGGGCGTAGGCGGACTTCAACTGGGCGAGCAGGGCGGCTTGCTGGTCGGCCTGGCCACGCTTCTGGTACACGGTGGCCAGTTCGACGTAGCAGATGTCGGTGCTGTTCAGGGCGGCCTTGCAGATCTTCTCCACGTCGCCCAGGTGCTGGTCGTAGGTGCCCTGGGTGCGGTACAGCAGCACTTGGGCCAGGCCCGCTTCCGGGTTGCCGGCGGCGCGCCATTGGTCGATCTGCTGCTGCGCATTGACCTTGGGGAAGCTCTGCGGGTAGCTGAGGTAGAGCATTGCCAGCGGAATCAGGGTATTGCTTTCGCCCTGCTTCGCAGCCTGCTTGAGCAGGGTTTCGGCTTCTTCGCGTTCGGCCTGGGTGCTGTCGGGCTTGGCCACCAGCAGGCGGCCAAGGCGCGCCTGGGCACGGGGCGAAGTGGCCGCCGCTGCGCGGTAGGTGGCCTCGGCTTCCTTGATTTGCGATGGGTCGCGGGTGGCCACCTTGATGTCTGCCAGGCCTACTTGTGCTTCGCTGTAGCCCAGGTCGGCCAGGGCCTTGTAGTTGCGCTCGGCCAAAGCCGTGTCGCCGCGCTTCATGGCTTCGTTGGCCAGGCGCTGGTCAGGCAGGCCGGCACAGCCGGCCAGGGTAATGGCCAGGGCGAGTGTGCACCATGCGAATGGGCGAGCGCTGCGCGCTCGATCGCGACGCAAGGCCGCTCCTACAGGTTGAGTGCCAGGCGACAGATGGGAGAACGACTCGGACCCTGTAGGAGCGGCCTTGTGTCGCGATCGAGGGCAAAGCCCTCGCAACGGCGGCATGCTAGTCATCGCAAGTTCCTCTTACAGCCCACGGGCCACTGCTTTGTCGATCAGCCAGTTCATAGACGGGCCACGGTCGCTGTTGACCGAAGCCGGGCGGCCGGCCAGTTCGGCGGGCATTCCAGTGTCAGGCTTGATCTGCACGCGGATGTCGGAGGACAGGTCTTCGCTGTTGAGGCTGGTGCTGCTGACGATCTGGCCGGTGCGCACTTCGTCTTCGCCGGCGACCTGGAAGTTGACCCGGGTACCCGGCTTGACCTCGTCGAACTGGCGGTAGCTGAAGCGGGCCTCGACCATCGGCGTGGTGGTGCGCGGGATCAGCTGGAAGATCGCCTGGCCTTTGGCTGCGTACTGGCCATCGTCCACCAACTGGCGGGCGACCACGCAATCGCAGGGGCTGGTGAGGGTGCCGGACAGCTGCTTGCCGAACAGTTCTTCGATCTTCGCCGGCTCCAGCTGTGCGTCTTCAAGGTTGCCCTTGAGCATGTCCAGCATGCTGGTGGTGAAGCTGGCCAGTGGCGCGCCCTTGGCGATCTGCCCGCCACTTTCGACCAGGCTGCTCACAGTGCCGTCGCGCGGCATGGTGACGGTGGTGGTCGGTACCGCGACCACACCCGCTTCGGCATGGCTGACGAAGTACATGCCGTACAGCGACTTGGCGACGAAGCCAAAAGCTGCAACGCCGACCACGAACACGCCGAGGGTGACGGTAACGGCCTTGAGCCGGCCGAAGGCGCTCAGGCCAGAACCACCGTCCTTCTGCTTGCGCGCCTTGGTGAAGTTGTCGCGCTGCAGGGTACTGAGCACGTCGCCGATGCTGATCAGCTCACCGGACAGGTGGCTGGTGATGATGTGCCGCAGCGTGGCGATGTCGCGTGGTTCAAGGTTCTGGAACTGCGCGCCGGTACGGCCATTGTCCGGGTTGTACGAGCGCACCTGGAACTCGATGTCGATCGACAGGCCCAGGTTGTCGACCACGAACTGCAGGCGCCCGCGCAGTACATCGCCTACCGTCAGCTGCTGCTTGGTGTGGAAGCTCAGGCCACCGGCGGAAAGGTCGTCGACCTTCACTTCGTGGGTCTGGCGCTGGGCGTCCAGGAAGCGCAGCTTGGCGGGAATGCGTACCCGGGCGTGTTGGCGCTGGGCTTCGGACTCATGCACGACATTGACGTTCACGGCGGTATTCATGGTGGTTTGTTCCTGTTAGATCCGATCCGGGTTGGGCTCACACGACCATGAACAGCACAGCAACGAAGATGCTGGCAGCCGAGAAGGTCATGGTCCGCGAGGACCAGGTGTTGAACCATTGTTGAAAGCTGGCGAGGTCACGCTTGAGGGCAGTGGGCTGACGCGTCCACGACTGTTTGTCGAGGCGGAAGAACACGTAGATCTTCATCAGCGCGCCGATGATCTGGTTGTAATAGAGAATCAGCGGGTAGGCCGGGCCTACGTTGTGGCCGGAGCACAGCAGCATGATGGTGAGGATCAGGCGGGTAATGCCGATCCACAGCAGGTACACCAGCAGGAAGGCCAGGCCGAACTTGAGGCTGGCGATCACCGCCACGGTCAGGCCCAGCAGGCTGGTCCACATCGACACGCGCTGGTCGAACAGCACGATGCTGGTGAACAACCCCAGGCGGCCCAGGCCCAGGCCCAGTGCGCGGGAGTTCTGCCGCAGGTTGTTGCCGTACCAGCGGTACATCAGCTTGCGGCTGGCTTTGAAGAAGCTTTTTTCCGGCGGGTGCTCGACCGTGTTGATGGCCGCGTCCGGCACGTAGAACGTGTCGTAGCCCAGGCGCATCAGGCTGAACCAGCTGGACTTGTCGTCACCGGTGAGGAACTTGAAGCGGCCCAGGCGCCAGTGCATCAGCGAGTCGCTTTCAACATCGGCGATGAATTCGGGGTTGGTCACCACGCTGGCGCGGAACATCGACATGCGGCCGGTCATGGTCAGCACGCGCTTGCTCAGTGCCATCGAGCACATGTTGATGTGGCGCTGGGCGAAGCGCAGCTTGTGCCACTCGCTCATGATGTAGCCGCCGCGCACCTCGCAGAATTCGTTGGTGGTCAGGCCACCGACGTTGGGGAACAGCTTGAACCACGGTACGGTCTTGCGTACCACGCCATCGGCCAGCACGGTGTCCCCGTCGATCACCGCCACCACGGCGTTCTCGTCCGGCAGCATGCGTGAGATGGCGCGGAAGCCGTAGGCCAGGCCATCGCGCTTGCCGGTGCCGGCGATGCGCACGATGTCCAGCTTCACATGGGCTGGTGGGTTGTATTTGGCCCACAGGCTTTTCACCAGCAGCTCATCGGACATTTCCACCAGCGAGCAGACCACGGTGGTGGGGAAGCCGCAGTTGATCGCCTCGCGGATCACCGAGCTGTACACCTGGGCGGTGGTCAGCGCTTCGATGCGGAAGCTGGTCACCATCAGGTAAACGTGCGACGGGTCGGCAGCAGTGCCCATTTTCTGCACCTTGCGGCGCAGGTACGGGTACACGCCGTAGAGGAAGATCATGCCGCGGATGAAATGGGTGGCGCCCATGGAATAGCGCCAGATGCCGACTGCGCCGACCAGGAAGATGAAGTGCTTCGATTGCGAGTCGAAGATATCGGCTGGCAGGGCCAGGGCGATCAGCATGAGCAGGCTCATGTAGAGCAGCCACCCGGCGCACTGCAACAGCACGGTCTGGAGCCTTTGCATGTTCAGCATCCGTCGAGAATTCGGGGGAGGGTGGGCAGCGCAAGTGGGGAGGGCTTGCGCTGCCCGGTCAGGCACTTACCAGCAGATGCCTTCGGTACGGCTGGTGGTGCAGGTTGGTTTGCTCATGAAACCGACCAAGTCGATTACTTGCTTGCCAGCTGGCGCTTGCTGGGCCAGCGCGCGGAACTGCTCGTCACGGTTGCCGAGGACGATGATGTCGGCGTTGTCGATCACCTGCTGGAAGTTGGCATTGAGCAGCGACGACACATGCGGGATCTTCGATTCGATGTAGTCCTTGTTGGCGCCGTGGACGCGGGCGTACTGGACGTTCTCGTCGTAGATGTCCAACTGGTAGCCCTTGCCGATCAGGCGCTCGGCCAGCTCGACCAGTGGGCTTTCGCGCAGGTCGTCGGTGCCGGCTTTGAAGCTCAGGCCCAGCAGGGCGACCTTGCGCTTGTCGTGGGCTTCGATCAGCTCGAAAGCGTTCTGCACCTGCGATTCGTTGCTGCGCATCAGCGAGTCGAGCAGCGGTGCGCGCACATCGAGACTGGCAGCACGGTAGGTGAGGGCACGCACGTCCTTGGGCAGGCACGAGCCGCCGAAGGCGAAACCTGGGCGCATGTAGTACTGGGACAGGTTCAGCACCGTGTCCTGGCAGACCACGTCCATCACTTCACGGCCATCAACGCCTACCGCCTTGGCAATGTTGCCGATTTCGTTGGCGAAGGTGACCTTGGTGGCATGCCACACGTTGCAGGTGTACTTGATCATCTCAGCCACCTCGATCGGCTTGCGGATGACCGGGGCGTCAAGCTCTTCGTACAGGGCCTGGAGGATGTCGCCGCTGGCGCTGTCCAGTTCGCCGATAACCGTCATCGGTGGCTGGTCGTAGTCCTTGATGGCGGTGCTTTCACGCAGGAATTCCGGGTTGACCGCGACACCGAAGTCGACGCCGGCCTTTTTGCCCGAGCAGTCTTCGAGGATCGGGATGACCACATTCTTGACGGTGCCCGGCAGCACGGTGCTGCGCACCACGATGGTGTGACGGCGGGTGGTGTCACGCAGCACGTAGCCGATTTCACGGCACACCGATTCGATGTACTCAAGGCCCAGGTCGCCGTTTTTCTTGCTGGGCGTACCCACGCAGATCATCGACACATCGCTGGCACGGATGGCTTCGGCGAAGTCGGTGGTGCCACGCAGGCGGCCATTGGCGATGCCCTGTTGCAGCAGTGCTTCCAGGCCAGGTTCGACGATGGGCGACTTGCCCTGGTTGATCAGGTCGATCTTGGTGCTGGACACGTCCACACCGATCACTTCATGGCCACGCGCCGTCAGGCAGCCTGCACAGACTGCACCCACATAACCCAAACCAAAGATGCTGATACGCATCGCTATCACCTCATGTGTTTATCACGCCGGCGCCTCCGCAGAGTGCCGGGCTGGGTTGATTAACAACAGTTTTCGGGCGCACGGATCCATGGCGAATGCACACTTCGCCGAGCGCAGGCAAAATAAATCCGGAGCGCAAAAAGTTATGCGCTCAAAGTTGGCAGTAAAAAGCCATCAATTAAAAAACGTGCCCTGAAATGCAGCCGTCTTTATTGCAATGCGCTACTTGGCGCGTTGCTGTGCTTGTTTTTTCAAGTGGATAAATCCTTTGAAATCAACCACTAGGACGATTTTTAAGGGGCGCGTATCTCCAGCATGGACACGGTCTTGGGGTGTTCCCGTAGTACCTGTCGAAGTTGTAAGGGCACAGTAGTGGATACCTGCCGTTGTCATCTGTAAGTCATCTCTCACAGCCCACAGGCAGGAAAATCGTTACGGCACTATGAGCGATTGCTCCTAGCAGAAGTTCCTGAGCCGGTTTCGCTCGGATGAAAGATTTCTAAATATTTATTCAGTTGTAGGCAGTTTCAATTTGATAGCACGCGGGTGTTTCACCCCCGTGTATCAAGGGTGTAACTGTTACGAGATGTTTTTATGCCAGTATCGGAAAATATTTTTCAAAATTCGTCAAAAAAGGTATGAACGGTCTTATGGCGTTTGGCGATAAAGGTAGGCGTGTCGATTTGTTGGCGCCTGATTTATGGCGTGATGGCGATTTGCATCGTGCCCTGTTGCAGGGCGGAGGGGATGGGGCTTGGCTGATGGCCCCTTCGCGGACACGCCCGCGAAGAGGGCTTTGCAGGCTTAATCGGCAGGGTGATCGCGCAGGAACACCAGATGGTCCGGCTTGGACTGCTCGGCACTGTAGTAATAGCCCTGCACATCGAACTGCTTGAGCTGCTCTGGGTCGCTGATGCGCTGCTGGATGACGAAGCGGCTCATCATGCCGCGGGCTTTCTTGGCGTAGAAGCTGATGATCTTGTACTGGCCGTTCTTCAGGTCCTTGAAATCGACATTGATCACCCGGGCCTTCAGCGCGCTGCGTTTCACCGCGCTGAAGTACTCATTGCTGGCCAGGTTCAGCAGCACGTCATCACCCTGTTCGGCCAGGGCCTCGTTCAGCCATTCGCTGATGCGTGTGCCCCAGAAGGCGTACAGGTCCTTGCCGCGTGCGTTGGCCAGCTTGGTGCCCATTTCCAGGCGGTAGGGCTGCATCAGGTCCAGCGGGCGCAGCAGGCCGTACAGGCCAGAAAGCATGCGCAGGTGGTCTTGTGCGTAACTGAAGTCGTCTTCAGCCAGGCTTTCGGCGTCGAGGCCGGTGTACACGTCACCCTTGAACGCCAGCAGCGCCTGTTTGGCATTGGCGGGGGTGAAGTCTGGGGTCCAGCTGCCGAAACGAGCGGCATTCAGGCCCGCGAGCTTGTCGGACAGGTGCATCAGTTCGCTGATCTGCGCTGGCGACAGTTCGCGCAGCTGCTGGATCAGCGCCTGGGAGTCATCCAGGTACTGGGGCAGGGTGAAACGCTCGGTTACTGGCGGGGTGTCGTAGTCGAGGGTCTTGGCGGGGGAAATCACCGTCAGCATCGGGTCGGCTCCTGGCATCGTTGGCCGAGGATTCTACGGGCTGGGCGGTGCAAGTCCAAACTATGGCGACGATAGTCACAGACCATGGCCGATGCAGGCGCTATAGTTCGCGTTTTGCCGTTGCGGAGCCTTCGACCGTGCGCACTGCCTTTGCCTTGCTGGCCGCTCTGCTGAGCCTGGCCGTGCAAGCCGCCCCTTCACCCCAGGTCAGCCTGGACCGCAGCCTGTGGCCCGAGCAACTGAACAGCCCGGCGCTGTTCGACGTGGCCTCGCGGGCGGAAATCCTTTCGTTCGCCCAGGTGCTGCACGAAAGCGAGTTGCTGGATGACTCGGCGCTGGCGGCGAGGCTGGGGCTGCGGCAGATCAACCTGCAGAAGGTGCGCCAGGTGCGGGCACGTATGTGGCAGCGGTTGTGGGCAGGTTATCAACAGGCGCAGCGCAGTTGCGAGCAGGACGCGTCGTTCTGCTACCCGGTTACGTCGATGGCGGAGTTGCGCACGCAGGCAGCCACGTTCGCTGCTGATGTCGGCACGTTCTATACCGGTTGGGTCGAGCCAAGCCATCAGTTTCATGTGCGCTATCTGGACGAGCAGCTGCGCAAGGCGGCGTTGTTGCCGCAGACCAGTAGCGAAATCGAGCGGTTGTCTTCGCGCGAGCGCAATGGCGACGAATTGAACGACCGTATGTTCCTGCTGACCTTCGTCGGCGGGCCCGGGCCTGAGAGTGGCAGTACCGATTTACTCACCGATTACTTGCGCCGGCAGAAGCTCGAAGGCACGTTCTTCGTGCTCGGCAACCGTCTGCAGCAACGCCGGGATGGCGGGGCTGCGAACGCCTTGCGCCGGCTCTATGGCGGCCAGTGCGTGGGCATCCAGGGTTGGGAGTACCGCTCCCATGCGCAGTGGACCGACTGGCAGGATTCGTTGCGGCGCAGCCAGGCGCGGGTGCAGGCCGACTTGCCGGAACAGTATGTGCCGCTGTTCCGCCCGCCTTATGGCCAGCGCCGGGCCGACGGCGAGGCGTTCATGGCCAGCCAACAGCTGCGGGTATCGTTATGGGATATCGATGCCCAGGATGACGGCGCACTGAGCGCAGAGGCGTCGGCGCAGCGTGTACTGACCCTGATGCTGCTGTGGCGCAAGGGCGTGATCCAGTTCCATGACAGCCTGCCCAAGGCGCAGCCGGCGGTGGAATGGGTGCTGCGCAATACCGCCCAGAGCGGGATTGGCTGGGAGAGTTGCCGAGAATATGGATATAGCGAATAGAGGGTATGACTTCTGAGCGTAGACCCCTCTGGCCCTGCCGCCAAGAGGGCTTCGTCAATCAGAAAAATAAAGTTCAAAAACACGTAAAAATGCTTTTTTTGGTCATGGTTTTTGCGGTATGAAGAAACCAGACAGCCGATTCCTGCAGCACAGGTGGCGTCATCCAGGCCCACCTTGCCAGGTTCGCTTCCCGCCCGTAACAACGCGGATACGGGAACAGCGGCAGTCACTTTGCGGCGCAACAGACCGCGCCGTATGGCTTCGACATAAGGTGACCGAGTATGGATGACCAAGGACGCAACCCTTCCTCCAGCAAGCCAATCCTCTATGTGCTCGATACCAACGTCCTGATTCACGACCCCAACGCGTTACTGAACTTCGAGGAGCACCATGTCGCCATTCCGATGACGGTGCTGGAGGAACTCGACAAGCTCAAGACCGGTAAACAGACCATCGCCGCCGAATGCCGGCAGGCCATCCGCCTGATCGACCAGACCCTTGGTGACGCTTCGCCCAGCGATGTCGAGCAGGGCGTGCCGATCCAGCGCAACAAAAGCGGGCCCAAGGGCTTCCTGTCGATCCTGATGAGCCCGCGCAACGAGCCCAGCAAGTTGCTGCCGGAAAACCTCAACGACAACATCATCATCAACACCCTGCTCGACGTACGCAGCCGGCGCACCGACTTGGACGTGGTGCTGGTCACCAAAGACATCAACATGCGCCTGAAGGCGCGCGCCTGTGGCATTGCGGCCGAGGACTACAGCACCGACCAGTTGGTCGATGACGTGTCCTTGCTGTCCAAGGGTTACCACTCGGTCACCGGCTCGTTCTGGGACCGCGTCAGCAAGGTCGATACCCGCCAGGAGCGTGGCCGTACCTGGCATCGGGTGCAGATGATCGACAACTTGCCAGCCGTGCATATCAACGAGTTCATCATCGATGAGCAGGGCTTCGTCGGCTGGATCAAGGGCATCCGCAACGACGAACTGCTGCTGCTCGACTTGCACCAGGAACCGCTGCTGCACCAGGAAGCCTGGGGCCTGAAACCACGCGACATCCACCAAAGCCTGGCGCTGTTCGCCTTGCTCGACCCGGATATCCACCTGGTCAACCTGACCGGCGCCGCAGGCTCCGGCAAGACCATCCTGGCCCTGGCTGCGGCCATCGAGCAGACCATGGTCAGCAAGCGCTACCGGCGCATCATCGCCACCCGCAGCGTGCAGGGGCTGGACCAGGAGATCGGCTTCCTGCCGGGTACCGAAGCGGAGAAAATGGAGCCGTGGCTGGGCGCCATCACCGACAACCTCGAAGCCTTGCACATGGATGACGAAAGTACCCATGGCAGCGTCGAGTACATCCTCGAACGCGTGCCGTTGCAGTTCAAGTCGCTGAACTACATCCGTGGCCGCAGCTTCCAGCAAAGCCTGATCCTGATCGACGAGTGCCAGAACCTGACGCCGCACCAGATGAAAACCATCATTACCCGTGCCGGCTCCGGTTCCAAGGTGGTCTGCCTGGGCAACCTGGCGCAGATCGACACCCCCTACCTGTCCGCGACCAGCTCGGGCCTGACCTACCTGACCGAGCGTTTCAAGGACTTCCCCCACGGCGTGCACATCACCCTGCAGGGCGTGCCACGCTCGGTGCTGGCCGAGTACGCCGAGTCGCATCTGTAACCCTTGCCGCCGGGCGGTTCGCCGCCCGGCCTCTTCGCGGTCAAACCCTCTGCTCAAACCTGACCCACGGGTTTACACTGGCTGTTCCCTTCACAGGAGCAGAGCAGTGCTGACACATCTTGATTCCCAGGGGCGGGCCAACATGGTCGACGTCACTGAAAAGGCCGTGACCGAGCGCGAGGCCACCGCCGAGGCGCGGGTGCGCATGTTGCCGCAGACGTTGCAGATGATCGTCGACGGTGAACACCCCAAAGGCGACGTGTTCGCCGTGGCGCGCATTGCCGGGATCCAGGCGGCGAAGAAGACCAGCGACCTGATCCCGCTGTGCCACCCATTGATGCTGACTAGCGTCAAGGTCGAACTCAGTGCCGAGGGCCAGGACACTGTGCGTATCGTCGCCCGTTGCAAGCTGGCCGGGCAGACCGGTGTGGAGATGGAAGCGCTGACCGCAGCCAGTGTGGCGGCGCTGACGATCTATGACATGTGCAAGGCGGTGGACAAGGGCATGGTCATCGAGCAAGTGCGCCTGCTGGAAAAGCTCGGCGGCAAGAGCGGTCACTACAAGGTGCAGGCGTAATGAAGATCAAGGTGATGTACTTCGCCCGTTACCGCGAGCTGTTGGGCGTGGATGCCGAACGTGTGGAGGGGGCGTTCAAGGTGCTCGACGATGTGCGCCAGGCGTTGGTGGCCAAGGGCGGGCAGTACGAAGTGCTGGCCGAGCAGAACCTGATGTGCGCGCGCAACGAAGAGCTGTGCAAGCTGGATGAGCCACTGGAAGAGGGTGATGAAGTGGCATTCTTCCCGCCGGTGACCGGAGGCTGACCATGGCAGTGCGAGTGCAGGAAGGCGCGTTCGACCCGGGGACTGAGGTCAATGCCATGCATGCGGCCAACGTCGGCGTAGGGGCGGTGGTCGGCTTTGTCGGCTATGTGCGGGATTTCAACGATGGCCGCGAAGTGGCGGGGATGTTCCTCGAACACTATCCCGGCATGACCGAAAAGGCCTTGGCCAAGATCGTGGTCGAGGCCGAGCAGCGCTGGCCACTGCTGAAGGTGGAAGTGCTGCACCGCATCGGTGCGCTGGAGCCGGGTGAGCCGATCGTGTTCGTCGGTGTGGCCAGTGCCCATCGGCAGGCAGCGTTCGACGCCTGCAACTTCATCATGGACTACCTGAAGACCCGGGCGCCGTTCTGGAAGAAGGAGAATACCGAGGAAGGGCCGCGGTGGGTGGAAGGGAAGCAGAGTGACCAGGATGCGGCGGGGCGCTGGTAGTCAAGGTTGCACCGATTCCCTGTAGGAGCGGCCTTGTGTCGCGAAAGGGCCGCAAAGCGGCCCCGGCAATAGCTGCATTAAAGATGAAATCTTTGGGGCCGCTGCGCGGCCCTTTCGCGACACAAGGCCGCTCCTACAGGGACGGCGTTAGCATTTCGGGTAATCAGTGGTGCTTGCGCGGCACCGGCTTCAACAGCTCATCCGGCGGCATTTCACACTTGATCTTGCGCCCCAGCAGTTCTTCGATCGCCGGCAACTGGTAGGAATCATCCTCACCGGCAAAGCTGATCGACACACCACTGCTCCCCGCACGGCCAGTTCGGCCAATGCGGTGCACGTAGTCGTCCGGGTCTTCCGGCAGGGTGAAGTTGATCACATGGCTGATACCATCGATGTGAATACCACGCCCCGCCACGTCGGTCGCCACCAGCACGGTGATGCGCCCTTCACGGAAGCTCTCCAGGGTACGGATGCGCTTGTGTTGCGGCACGTCGCCCGACAGCTGGGCGGCATTGATGCCGTCACGCACCAGCTTTTCTTCGATACGCCGCACTTCGTCCTTGCGGTTGGCGAACACCATTACCCGTTCCCACTTGTTCTGGGTCACCAGGTTGTACAGCAGCTTGTACTTGTCGCTGCCGGCCACGGCATACACATGCTGCTCGACCGTTTCGCTGGCGACGTTTTCCGGTTCGATCTCGACGATGGCCGGGTTGGTGGTCCACTGCTTGGCCAGGTTCATCACGTCGTCGGTGAAGGTGGCGGAGAACAGCAGGGTCTGGCGCTCGCTCTTCGGCGGCGTCTGGCGAATGATCTGGCGAACCTGGGGGATGAAGCCCATGTCGAGCATGCGGTCGGCTTCGTCCAGCACCATCACCTCGACCATGTCCAGGTGCACCTCGCCGCGCTGATTGAAGTCCAGCAGGCGGCCCGGGGTGGCCACCAGGATATCGCAGTGGCGCGCTTCCAGGGCCTTGAGCTGCTTGTCGAAGTCCATGCCACCGACGAAGCTCATCACGTTCAGGCCGGTGTACTTGGTCAGGGCTGCGGCGTCCTTGGCAATCTGCACCACCAGCTCGCGGGTGGGGGCGATGATCAGCGCGCGCGGTTCGCCCATGTAGCGTTCCTTGGGCGGGGGCGTTTGCTGCAACTGGGAAATGATCGAGATCAGGAATGCGGCGGTCTTGCCGGTACCGGTCTGGGCCCGGCCGATGGCGTCCTGGCCACGCAGGGTGTAACCCAGTACCTGCGCCTGAATCGGCGTGCAGTATGGGAAGCCCAGGTCGTGGATGGCGTGCATCAGCTCGTTGGACAGCTTGAAGTCGTGGAAACGGGTTTTGCCTTCCTGCGGCTCGACCACGAAGTCTTCGGGCTTCCATAGGCTGGCCTGCGGTTTGGGCTTGCGCTCGCGACGCGGTTTGTCCTTGGCCGGCTTCTCGGCTGCTGGCGCTGGCGTAACGGCGGCAGGCCGCTCAGCCTTGGGGGTGGGGTTGGCGCGCGGGGCGGCCGGTTTGGCTGCGGGCCGGGGCTCGCTGGCGGGCGTGGGCGCCGGTGGCGTCACGCTGGCAGCAGGAGCGACGGCCTGTGGCGCGGCGTCTCCCTTGCCGAATATTTTCTTGAGTGCCTTGAGCACGATCGTCTCATCAACTGGTTAAGGAATGTACGCCGGGCAGTGTAATGCAAGATTCGGGCGCGGCGTAGTGGAATAGCCCTACAACTACAGGCGGTCGCGGCTTATTGCAGTTGCTTGGCCAGCCATTCGTGAATGTCGTTCAGCTCTTCGACTACCACTTCGTGCTCCATCGGGTACTCGTGCCAGCGGGCGGCGACGCCCCAGGTGTTCAGGTACTCGAAGGCGGTGCGGCCCATGGACGGGATCACTACCGGGTCGTGCACCCCATGCAGGCACAGGGCCGGGGTGCGTTGCTGGCAGGCACTCAACTGGTGCTGGTCGTTGAAGGTGGGGGCGTAGGTGGACAGGGCGATCACCCCGCCCAGTGCTTCTTGCCACTTTATATAGGCAGTGTGCAGCACCACCGCACCACCCTGGGAGAAACCGGCCAGGAAGATCCGCGACAGGTTGATGCCTTTGGCCTGCTCGGCCTTGATCAGGGCAACCACTTGCTCGGCCGACTCCTCCAGCTGAGCTTCGTCGATGGCGCGGGCTGGGGTCATGGCCTTGATGTCGTACCAGCTGGGCATGGCGTAGCCGCCGTTGATGGTCACGGGGCGGGTTGGCGCCTGGGGCATGATGAAGCGGGTGCTGAGCAGGCGCTCCTGCATGAATTCGGCCACAGGTAGGAAGTCGTAACGATCGGCCCCCAGACCGTGCAACCAGATCACACAGGCGTCAGCGGTTTTCTGTGGTTCGAGAATCAGCGGGTTGGTCATGACTGCTCCGAAAATGTGCGTGTCTTGTTATGGCGTGCGTGAAAAGAAGGCACGGGAAATGATTGTCGGAAAAAGAATGTCGCAACGATACAACTTTCCCTACTTGACGAGCGCTTAAACGCTACAGCCAAAGAATCTGGTACGCCCTTTGCAATTCAACCTGTGATGCAAAGGGCAAGCCGTGACGGTAACACCCTTTGCACGCGAAGGCTGTCACAGAACAGTCCATTGCGCCAATTGACCCAATAACAAGCCAATACGGGTCGGATACGCCTCAAAAGGGTGCGGTGCAATTCCGGCTCGATACAACAAGAGCGATTTGGAGGTTGTGAATGAAGATGTTGAAAACCACCCTGGCAGTCCTGACCGCTGCCGCCGCGCTGGGCGCCGTGAGCAATGCCCAGGCCGGCGCCACCCTCGATGCGGTAAAGAAAAAGGGCTTCGTCCAGTGTGGCGTGAGCGACGGTCTTCCAGGCTTCTCGGTACCTGATGCACAGGGCAAGATCGTCGGTATCGACGCCGATGTCTGCCGTGCCGTGGCCGCCGCCGTGTTTGGCGATGCCACCAAGGTCAAGTTCAGCCAGCTCAACGCCAAGGAACGCTTCACCGCCCTGCAATCGGGCGAAGTCGACGTGCTGTCGCGCAACACCACCTGGACCAGCTCGCGCGATGCGGGCATGGGCCTGGTGTTCGCCGGTGTCACCTACTATGACGGCGTCGGCTTCCTGGTCAACAAGAAGCTGGGTGTTTCCAGCGCCAAGGAGCTCGATGGCGCGACCATCTGCATCCAGGCCGGTACCACCACCGAGCTGAACGTATCGGACTTCTTCCGCGCCAATAACCTGAAGTACACCCCGATCACCTTCGACACGTCCGACGAAAGCGCCAAGTCGCTGGAGTCCGGCCGTTGCGACGTGCTGACTTCGGACAAGTCGCAGCTGTTCGCCCAGCGCTCCAAGCTGGCCGCACCGACCGACTACGTGGTGCTGCCGGAAACCATCTCCAAGGAGCCATTGGGCCCGGTAGTGCGCAAGGGCGACGAGGAGTGGTTCAGCATCGTCAAATGGACCCTGTTCGCCATGCTCAACGCCGAAGAGGCGGGCATCACCTCGAAGAACGTCGAAGCTGAGGCCAAGGCCACCAAGAACCCGGACGTCGCCCGCCTGCTGGGTGGGGATGGCGAGTACGGCAAGGACCTCAAACTGCCCAAAGACTGGGTAGTGCAGATCGTCAAGCAAGTCGGCAACTACGGCGAAGTGTTCGAGAAGAACCTGGGCCAGAGCACCGACCTGAAGATCGACCGTGGCATGAACGCCCTGTGGAACAACGGCGGCATCCAGTACGCGCCACCTGTGCGCTGATGGTTGCACCCTGCGGCGGCATCCCGCCGCCGCAGGCTGTTCGAATCCCTACTGTCCGGGGCACTTCATGCAAAATCAAATCGGCGCACCCAAGGGCTTGTCCCTTAACGATCCGCGTGTGCGCGCGTGGCTGTTCCAGATTCTCACGATCGTCTTCGTGGTCGGTCTGGGCTGGTACCTGTTCCACAACACGCAAACCAACCTGCAGCACCGAGGCATCACGTCGGGCTTCGACTTTCTGGACCGCAGTGCCGGCTTCGGCATCGCCCAGCACCTGATCCCCTACGTGGAATCCGACAGCTATGCGCGGGTGTTCGTCATCGGCCTGCTCAATACCCTGCTGGTGACCTTCATCGGTGTCATCCTGGCGACGATCCTGGGCTTCATCATCGGTGTGGCGCGGCTGTCGCCAAACTGGATGATCAACAAGCTGGCGACCGTGTATGTGGAAACCTTCCGCAATATCCCGCCGCTGTTGCAGATCCTGTTCTGGTATTTCGCCGTGTTCCTGACCCTGCCAGGCCCACGGGGCAGCATCAACATCGACGATATGTTCTTCATCAGCAACCGTGGCCTGAACATGCCGGGCGCCTCCATGGCCGATGGTTTCTGGCCGTTTGCAGTGGCCGTGGTGGTGGCAATCGCGGCCATTGCCGTGATGGTGCGCATGGCCAACAAACGCTTTGACGAGACTGGCGTGCCGTTCCACAAGTTCTGGGCAGGGCTGGCGCTGTTGATCGCCATCCCGGGCTTGAGCGTGCTGTTGTTCGGCAGCCCGGTGACCTGGGAAGTACCGCAGCTGAAGGGCTTCAACTTCGTCGGTGGCTGGGTATTGATCCCCGAACTGCTGGCGCTGACCTTGGCGCTGACTATTTATACGGCAGCTTTCATCGCTGAAATCGTGCGTTCCGGCATCCGTTCGGTCAGCCATGGCCAGACCGAGGCCGCCCGTTCGCTGGGCCTGCGCGAGGGCCCGACCCTGCGCAAGGTGATCATCCCCCAGGCACTGCGGGTGATCATTCCGCCGCTGACCAGCCAGTACCTGAACCTTGCGAAGAACTCGTCGCTGGCGGCCGGTATCGGCTACCCGGAAATGGTCTCGCTGTTCGCCGGTACCGTGCTCAACCAGACCGGCCAGGCCATCGAGGTGATCGCCATCACCATGAGTGTCTATCTCGCCATCAGCATCAGCATTTCGCTGCTGATGAACTGGTACAACAAGCGCATTGCGCTGATCGAGCGGTGAGGATACGCCCGTGAATGCCCATGTTTTCAAACCCGATATGCCGCCACCGGTGAAAACCGTCGGCGTGCTCGCATGGATGCGTGCCAATCTGTTCTCCAGCTGGCTCAACACGTTGTTGACCCTGTTTGCCCTGTACCTGGTGTGGCTGATCGTGCCGCCGTTGCTGCAGTGGGCGTTGATCGACGCCAACTGGGTCGGCACCACCCGCGCCGACTGCACCAAGGAGGGCGCCTGCTGGGTGTTCGTGCAGCAGCGCTTCGGCCAGTTCATGTACGGCTACTACCCGGCGGAGCTGCGCTGGCGCGTGGACCTGACCGTGTGGCTTGCCGTGCTCGGTGCCGCGCCGCTGTTCATCAAGCGCTTCCCGCGCAAGGCCTTCTATGGCCTGGGCTTCCTGGTGCTGTACCCGGTTTTGGCCTACACCCTGCTGCACGGGGGCTACCTGGGCCTGGATAGCGTGCCGACCAGCCAATGGGGCGGGCTGATGCTGACCCTGGTGATCGCCACCGTGGGTATCGTCGGTGCCTTGCCGCTGGGCATCCTGCTGGCCCTGGGCCGGCGTTCGCGGATGCCAGCCGTGAAGGTGGTGTGCGTGACCTTCATCGAGTTCTGGCGCGGCGTACCGCTGATCACCGTGCTGTTCATGTCCTCGGTGATGCTGCCGTTGTTCCTGCCTGAAGGCATGAGCTTCGACAAGCTGCTGCGGGCGATGATCGGCGTGATCCTGTTCCAGTCGGCGTACATCGCCGAGGTGGTGCGCGGTGGCCTGCAGGCCATCCCCAAGGGCCAGTACGAAGCCGCTGCGGCCATGGGCCTGGGCTACTGGCGCTCGATGGGCCTGGTGATCCTGCCGCAGGCACTCAAGCTGGTGATCCCCGGCATCGTCAACACCTTCATCGCCCTGTTCAAGGACACCAGCCTGGTGATCATCATCGGCCTGTTCGACCTGCTGAACAGCGTCAAGCAAGCCGCCGCCGACCCGGCCTGGCTGGGCATGGCCACCGAGGGCTATGTGTTCGCCGCCCTGGTGTTCTGGGTTTTCTGTTTCGGTATGTCCCGCTACTCCATGCATCTGGAGCGCAAGCTGGACACTGGCCACAAGCGTTAGGAGTTTCGAAATGAGTGAAGCGATCAAGCAGCCTGCTGGCCCCGAAGGCATCATCCAGATGCAGGGTGTGAACAAGTGGTACGGCCAGTTCCATGTGCTCAAGGACATCAACCTGAATGTGCGCCAGGGCGAGCGCATCGTGCTGTGCGGGCCGTCCGGCTCGGGCAAGTCCACCACCATCCGCTGCCTCAACCGCCTGGAAGAGCATCAGCAGGGGCGTATCGTGGTCGACGGGGTGGAGCTGACCAACGACCTCAAGCAGATCGAGGCTATCCGCCGTGAAGTGGGCATGGTGTTCCAGCACTTCAACCTGTTCCCGCACCTGAGCATTCTGGAAAACTGCACCCTGGCGCCGATGTGGGTGCGCAAGATGCCACGGCGCAAGGCCGAGGAAATTGCCATGCATTACCTGGAGCGGGTGCGTATTCCGGAGCAGGCGCACAAGTACCCAGGGCAGTTGTCGGGTGGCCAGCAGCAGCGTGTGGCGATTGCCCGTGCGCTGTGCATGAAACCCAAGATCATGCTGTTCGATGAACCGACCTCGGCGCTGGACCCGGAAATGGTCAAGGAAGTGCTCGATACCATGGTGGGCCTGGCCGAGGATGGCATGACCATGCTTTGCGTAACCCACGAAATGGGCTTTGCCCGGACTGTGGCGAACCGGGTGATCTTCATGGACAAGGGGGAGATTGTGGAGCAAGCCGCGCCGGATGACTTCTTCGACCGGCCGCGCAGTGATCGGACCAAGTTGTTCCTCAGCCAGATCCTGCACTGATGCAGTTGGGGCCGCAAAGCGGCCCCATTTTTATTTCTCTTCCGGGTTGGCAGCCGGCGCCGGCGGCGGCCGCAGCCCCACCTCGGCAACCAGCTTCAATTGCTGCCCATTGCGCATCACCTCGATGGTGATCTTCTCATTGGGCTTGATCCGCGCCACCTGGTTCATCGACTTGCGCCCGTCACCGGCCGGCTCGCCGTTGATGCTCAGGATCACGTCACCCAGCTGCAGCCCGGCCTTGGCCGCCGGCCCTTCGCGGAAGATACCCGCCACCACGATGCCTGGGCGGTCCTTCATGCCGAACGACTCGGCCAGCTCCTGGCTCAGCGGCTGCACTTCGATACCCAGCCAGCCACGAATCACCTGGCCATGCTCGACGATCGACTTCATCACCTCCAGTGCCAGTTTTACCGGGATGGCAAAACCGATGCCTTGCGAGCCTCCGGACTTGGAAAAGATTGCCGTGTTGATGCCGACCAGGTTGCCATTGGCATCCACCAGCGCGCCACCCGAATTGCCGGGGTTGATCGCCGCGTCGGTCTGGATGAAGTCTTCGTAGTTGTTCAGGCCCAGCTGGTTTCGGCCGGTGGCGCTGATGATGCCCATGGTCACGGTCTGGCCGACGCCAAACGGGTTGCCGATGGCCAGCGACACGTCGCCGATATGGATGTTGTCGGAACGGCCGATGGTGATTGCCGGCAGATTCTTCAGGTCGATCTTGAGCACCGCCAGGTCGGTTTCCGGGTCGCTGCCGATCACGCGGGCCAAGGTTTCGCGGCCATCCTTCAGCGCAACGACGATCTGGTCGGCGCCGCTGGTGACGTGGTTGTTGGTCAGCAGGTAGCCCTCGGGGCTCATGATCACCGCCGAGCCCAGGCTTGATTCCCAGCGGCGCTGCTTGGGCAGGTTGTCGCCGAAAAAGCGGCGGAACTGCGGGTCTTCGAAGAGCGGGTGAGCGCTTTTGTTCACCACCTTGGTGGTGTACAGGTTGACCACAGCCGGGGCGGCCAATGTCACGGCGTCGGCGTACGACACCGGGCCTTGCATGATCCGCGTGGTCTGCGGTGCTTGCTGCAGGTTGACGTCCTGGCTGGGCAGGCCGACCCATTCCGGGAAACGCTGGATGATCAGCATGGCGATCAGTACGCCGGTAAGCAGGGGCCAGCCAAAGTAACGCAAAGCCTTGAACATGAACGAATCCTGGAAAGAGCGGGGGCCAGCGGCCGCGCAGTGGGGCATGAGCGCGCGCGATGATACACCGGTTCCCCCAGTGCCGGCGACGGCCCATAATGGCCGGCATTATACGGGCGTTCGCTAGGCGTTGTGCCTGGGAAAAGCGCAGTTTTCGAGGAGATTTTCATGGCCGTCGCTCTAAACACCCTGGTCGAAGAAGCCGAGCGTTACCTGGGTAGCGCGAAGATCCAGGATTATTGCCCCAATGGCCTGCAGGTCGAAGGCCGGCCACAGGTCAGCCGCATCGTCAGTGGCGTTACCGCCAGCCAGGCGTTACTGGACGCAGCGGTCGAGGCCGGGGCCGACCTGGTGCTGGTGCACCATGGTTACTTCTGGAAAGGTGAAAACCCATGCATCACCGGTATTCGCCAGCGTCGCCTGAAAACCTTGCTGAACAACGATATCAGCCTGCTGGCGTTTCACCTGCCGCTGGACGTGCACCCGGAGGTAGGTAACAACGTGCAACTGGCGCGGCAACTGGACATCACCGTCGAAGGGCCGCTGGACCCGGAGAACCCCAAAGTGGTCGGGTTGGTCGGTTCGCTGGCCGAGCCCGTGACCGCGCGTGATTTTGCAAGGCGGGTGCAGGACGTGCTGGGGCGTGAGCCGTTGCTGGTCGAAGGCGACGAGATGATCCGTCGGGTCGGCTGGTGCACCGGTGGCGGGCAGGGTTACATCGACACGGCGATTGCGGCCGGGGTGGACCTGTACCTCACAGGCGAGGCGTCGGAGCAGACTTACCACAGTGCCCGCGAGAATGGGGTCAGCTTCATTGCGGCCGGGCACCATGCCACCGAGCGCTATGGCGTGCAGGCGCTGGGCGATTACCTGGCGCGGCGGTTTGCCGTGGAGCACCTGTTCATCGATTGCCCGAATCCCATCTGAAATCAGTGCTGCCCTCTGCGCGGGCTCGCCTGCTCCCAAAGGGCCGCAACGCGGCCCCAATATCAGCCAAACCCCCAGTCATATCGTTAGACCTTTTCGATCTAGCCCGCCGCCTAAATAGAAGCAGCCGCTGTGATAAAGTGGCTCGCTCGAACACGGCCCGCAGGCCGTCCATAAGATCGTTTTTCGTGAGTAGCCATGGTCGACAAACTGACGCACTTGAAACAGCTGGAGGCGGAAAGCATCCATATCATCCGCGAGGTGGCCGCCGAGTTCGACAACCCGGTGATGCTGTACTCGATCGGCAAGGATTCCGCCGTGATGCTGCACCTGGCGCGCAAGGCCTTCTTCCCGGGCAAGCTGCCGTTCCCGGTGATGCACGTCGACACCCAGTGGAAATTCCAGGAGATGTACAGCTTCCGCGACAAGATGGTCGAGGAAATGGGCCTGGAACTGATCACCCACGTCAACCCCGAGGGTGTGGCGCAGGGCATCAACCCGTTCACCCATGGCAGCTCCAAGCACACCGACATCATGAAGACCCAGGGCCTGAAGCAGGCGTTGGACAAGCATGGTTTCGACGCCGCTTTCGGTGGCGCGCGCCGCGACGAAGAGAAGTCGCGGGCCAAGGAACGCGTGTATTCGTTCCGTGACAGCAAGCACCGTTGGGACCCGAAAAACCAGCGCCCAGAGCTGTGGAACGTGTACAACGGCAAGGTCAACAAGGGTGAGTCGATCCGCGTCTTCCCGCTGTCGAACTGGACCGAGCTGGACATCTGGCAGTACATCTACCTCGAAGGCATCCCGATCGTGCCGCTGTACTTCGCCGCCGAGCGTGAAGTCATCGAGAAGAACGGCACCCTGATCATGATCGACGACGAGCGCATTCTCGAGCACCTCTCCGAGGAAGAGAAAGCCCGCATCGTCAAGAAGAAGGTGCGTTTCCGTACCCTTGGCTGCTACCCGCTGACGGGCGCTGTCGAGTCGGAAGCCGAAACGCTCACCGACATCATTCAGGAAATGCTCCTGACGCGCACTTCCGAGCGCCAGGGCCGAGTCATCGACCACGATGGCGCCGGTTCCATGGAAGACAAAAAACGTCAGGGCTACTTCTAATTTTCAGGGTTACTCCATGTCGCACCAATCCGATTTGATCAGCGAAGATATCCTCGCTTATCTGGCTCAGCACGAGCGCAAAGAACTGCTGCGTTTCCTCACCTGCGGCAACGTGGATGACGGCAAGAGCACCCTGATCGGGCGCCTGCTGCACGATTCGAAGATGATCTACGAGGACCACCTCGAGGCCATCACCCGTGATTCGAAAAAAGTCGGTACCACCGGCGAAGAAGTCGACCTGGCACTGCTGGTAGACGGCCTGCAGGCCGAGCGTGAGCAGGGCATCACCATCGATGTTGCCTACCGCTACTTCTCCACCGCCAAGCGCAAGTTCATCATTGCCGACACCCCGGGCCACGAGCAGTACACCCGCAACATGGCCACCGGTGCATCCACCTGCGACCTGGCGATCATCCTGGTCGATGCCCGCTACGGCGTGCAGACCCAGACCCGCCGCCACAGCTACATCGCCTCGTTGCTGGGCATCAAGCACATCGTGGTCGCGGTCAACAAGATGGACCTCAAGGGCTTCGACCAAGACGTCTTCGAGTCGATCAAGGCCGACTACCTGCAGTTCGCCGAAGCCATCAACCTGACCCCGAGCAGCCTGCACTTCGTGCCGATGTCGGCGCTCAAGGGTGACAACGTGGTCAACCACAGCGAGCGTTCGCCGTGGTATGCCGGCCCGACGCTGATGGAAATCCTCGAAACCGTCGAAGTGTCGGCCGACCGCAACTTCACCGACCTGCGTTTCCCGGTGCAGTACGTGAACCGCCCGAACCTGAACTTCCGTGGCTTCGCCGGCACCATCGCCAGCGGCGTGGTGCACAAGGGCGACGAAATCGTCGTGCTGCCGTCGGGCAAGAGCAGCCGCGTCAAGTCCATTGTCACCTACGAAGGTGAGCTGGAGAACGCAGGTCCAGGCCAGGCCGTGACCCTGACCATGGAAGACGAGATCGACATCTCCCGTGGCGACCTGCTGGTACATGCCGACAACGTTCCGCCGGTAACCGACCAGTTCGACGCCATGCTGGTGTGGATGGCCGAAGAGCCGATGCTCCCGGGCAAGAAGTACGACATCAAGCGCGCCACCAGCTATGTGCCGGGCTCGATTGCCAGCATCACCCACAAGGTCGATGTGAACACCCTGGAGCAGGGCGCTGCCAGCGCACTGCAACTGAACGAGATCGGCCGCGTGAAAGTTGCGCTGGACGCCTCGATCGCCCTGGACGGCTACGACAGCAACCGCACCACCGGTGCGTTCATTGTCATCGACCGCTTGACCAACGGCACCGTTGGCGCCGGCATGATCATCGCTCCGCCCGTTCTGCCACACGGCAGCACCGGCCAGCATGGCAAGCAGGCCCACGTGTCGACCGAAGAGCGCGCCCTGCGCTTCGGCCAGCAGCCAGCCACCGTGCTGTTCAGCGGCCTGTCCGGCGCTGGCAAGAGCACCCTGGCCTATGCCGTGGAGCGCAAGCTGTTCGACATGGGCCGTGCGGTATACGTGCTCGATGGCCAGAACCTGCGCCACGACCTGAACAAGGGCCTGCCGCAAGACCGCGCCGGTCGCACCGAAAACTGGCGCCGCGCCGCCCATGTGGCGCGCCAGTTCAACGAGGCCGGCCTGCTGACCCTGGCTGCGTTCGTGGCCCCGGATGCCGAAGGCCGCGAACAGGCCAAGGCGCTGATCGGCAAAGAGCGCCTGGTGACCGTTTACGTCCAGGCCTCGCCGCTGGCGTGCCGCGAGCGTGATCCGCAAGGCCTGTACGCGGCCGGTGGCGAAAACATCCCGGGCGAAAGCTTCCCGTTCGATGTGCCGCTGGACGCCGACCTGGTGATCGACACCCAGGCCACTAGCGTGGACGAAGGTGTGAAACTGGTGCTGGACGTACTGCGCCAGCGCGGCGCGATCTAAGCGCTAGCGTGCAAGGAAAACCCCGCTTCGGCGGGGTTTTTTGTTTCCGTCCCAACCGGCTTGCGCGGTCGCGATGGGCTGCGCGGCAGTGTCAGTCTTTATTTACATATTGACTGGTTGACAAGTTGACAGGCTGAAAGTGGAAGCCTACCTTGATAGGCAAGGAGCCTGTTCAGGCTGGAGGAGAACTGATGGCAACCGCTACCCACGAAGCGATTCGGCCTGCACTCGCGCACCTTGAAGCTGCCAAAGCTGCGCTGCGGCAGCGCTTTGAAGAGCATCTTGCGCGCGCTTCGGAAGCAGTGGTGCTCAAAGCACTTGGCCTTGCGGACGAGAAGGCTTTTGCTGCGCTTGCCAAAGTAGATATCGAAGCGAAGCGCAGTATTGCAACACGTAACCAAGAGGCTATGGCCAGAATGAAAACACGTGCATTCGAGCGTGTGGCCAGCCGTTGTGAACTGCTGGACGCCAAGGCCGCTTGTGAAATTCTGGGGATTACCAAACAGGCCCTGAGTCAGAAGACAAAGGCGGGGAAGCTGCTCGCCTATACCAATACTGGCAATCGCAGGAAATTCTATCCGTCGTTTCAATTCGCCGACAACAAGCCCAGGCCGGTTGTAGAGACACTGTTTTGGTCGCTCGCGGTGGACCCGGCAGATACCGAAGCGATGAATTTTCTGGTTCAGCACCTCGTCGGCAACATGGATTATTCCGAGCCTGGAGAACCACGTAATGTGGTGCCACGCTTTGAGTTGCTGAATGACGATGCGGCCATGGACATCATCAAGCGCGATTTTGTGAACGCGTTTGAAGCAGGACAGTGAAGATCTTCCAGGGAGAGTTGGGTTCTGCGGCTATTCCAGCGCTACGCCCAGACTGCACAGAAACTCTACTACCGTTTCACCGTTCGGCAGCACTGCAATGCTCACAGGCTGATGGCTTATTGCTTGGATCTGGGTTGAGCGACCTTCGAATAATACAATGTTGCAACCTTCCATGGCGCCGGTGACGGTATAGACCGCAGACAGATAGAGCAGGCCATCAACATGGTCTTGGCTCATGCACACCTGGCTGATTTTACGCGTGAGGGCGTAACCTTCTTTGCCTTGACCCTTGGCCTGAACGATGTCCCGGATTTTGTGATGAGTAGCCCGATTCGCCAGGGCAGCTACGTCCACCAGGCACAATTTGCGCGCCGCTTTTAGCAGGTGTAGCGAGGCCTGTTGCAGTTGCGAGAAACGCACCGGTTGATCATCGACACCTTGGCCTGGCTGGAACGACTCGGCCACGGCAACCTCTGCGGAACAACCCAGGTAGTAAACGCCAACACGTTTGGACGGGTCGGCGTAGCGGGTATCGGAATCGGCGCGGTAGTTCACGGGGTTGGCGTCGTAGCGACAAGGTTGAACCCTGTGTAAAAACGTGTTTGCCGGGAGCTGTTTCAGCAGCTCCGGATACTTGTTCAGTGCGTCGAGAACTTGATCGGTTATTTCATTCACGGATGGATGTGCTCATTGCAAATCCCTGAGCCCGGAAAGGCCCTTCGATTGCCTCCATGCCACGATGCGGGTCATGATCTGCTCGGCGCAGTCTCCCGGCTTACCCCCGGTGCAATAGATCAGGTCAGAACCATCCGGGTGCTCAACCAGCTCGATAAAATGCTCCAGCAGTCTGTCCTGCCAGTCCTGGGAGCCTGTCGCCTGAATCAACGCGTCAACAATCGACCGGAACTCACTGTATGAATAGTCTGCCAGGCTGTGCTTCAAGCTGATCACCATGGCATCTCCGATGAAAGCGTGTATTGCATGGCGCTCATGATCCTTAGATTTTTAGCGTCGTACAGCAGCCCACCCCACTCGGGTGGGTTCAGGTGGCATATCTGATAGGAGCGCAGACCCTTTGCCGTTTCATGGAATGGCGCGCGAGGGGGCCAGCCTTTCTTGAGGCGGTTGAGTTGGGCGGGGATGAATTGTTGGCTGTAGATTGGGTCTTCTGCAATGGCTAGCCAGAAGGACCGGGAAAAGTGGTCGAAGTTCTTGAATGCTTGTCCTGACAGTTTTTTTGCTATGTATTCTGGAAGAATGGTGGCCATTTCAGCAATTTTCTCAGTTGATAGTGGGATGAAATCTATCGTCCGAACGCAGCTCAGTATGCATGGTGGAGTTGAGTATCTTGTGCGAGTTCTTTGACTGGGGTGTAGGAATTTTCTCTTTGCGCTTTTTTATTTAGAGAATTGACACCCCGCGTGAGCGGGGTGTTGGGCTTACTCCGCTTTGAAGCCTGGTTTGTTGTTGGCTGCGCGCCATTTTTTTATGATGCGTACAATTTCTTCCGGTGTGTCCAGTCCGTCTGCTTCAGGCCAATATATGAGGTCTGAACCATTTGGGTGTTCGGTTAATAACTTGAATTTCATGATCCTTGCGTCGAGCTCATGCTCGCTCAAGTCATCAGGAGGGTTCATAATGGAGTTTATAAACTCCAGGAATTCGAGCTCGGTGTATTCGGAAATGCTATTTTTTTGATTCATTCGGATGTCCCGTAGTGGATGCTATTATGCGCTGCCGGTGTTAC
>NZ_BCBQ01000024.1:0-70981 GCF_001320885.1 Pseudomonas sp. NBRC 111140 | reverse complement strand
GGTCGTGGCTTGGCATAGTCAGTCCAGGCGTTAGGAAGCTGGGCTGCACTGTGCTGGCAGTCCTGCACTCCTGGCCTACCTTGCAGGATTGGTATGGTCACCAGTCTTTCCCAGGTCTTGGTCCTGGCAGCAGGCATGGTCCATGCCCGCCATCATTTCCATGCCCATGGTCTGCATTGGGCAAGGTTCAGTCGCCGAATCGATGCCCGCCATCCCGTTAAGCGGAAGCGCCACGATAAGAATCAGGATGGGCGAGTATAGGTTACCGGGATGAACTCACCATTAAGGGGTTGGGGCTGCACCAACCAACCGCATGGAGGCTGGGAGACTGATGAAGAAGGTTGTGACACCCTCCGCTGAAGTACACCAAATTCGTCCGCTGTGAGCCTCGATGATGGAGCGTGTTATCGACAGGCCTAGGCCTGCATTGCTTGGCCCGCCTTCGCGTCTGGCTGGATCGGCCCGATAGAACCGGTGGAAGATCTTGCCAATGTGCTGAGGATCGATGGTTACTCCGCTGTTACGTACGGATAGCGTCACGGTTTCACGTGTTTGCTCGATCTGCACTGATATCTCGTTGCCTTCCGGGGTGTAGCGCAACGCGTTCGATAAAATGTTGGAAAGCGCTCGGTCAATCATCAGGCGATCGCCACGAACCTTGCCACGACCTTGGAGGGTCAGCTGAATGCCCCGGTCCTCAGCCAGGAACTGGTAGTACTCGAACAGCTTGTATACGAGTTCGGAGAGGTCCACATCGATCTGCTCGGGCACGATCAGACCGTTGTCCGCCTTGGCGAGGAAAAGCATGTCGTCAATCATGCGCGACATGCGCTTGAGGTCTTCCAGGTTCGAATAGAGGTTTTCCTCATATGCATCCAGGTCACGCTTCTTGGTGAGCACCACTTCAGTATGGGTCAGTAGGTTGCTGACCGGCGTTCTCAACTCGTGAGCGATATCGGCAGAAAAGTTGGACAACCGAACGAATGCATCCTCCAATCGTCCCAGCATCCCGTTGAAAGACAGGATGAGCTCCTGAAGCTCAATCGGTACGGGCTTCAGGGGAATGCGCTCGCGGAGCGATCTTGCTGACATCGCGGTCGCCACTTTGGTGATTTGCCCGACAGGCCGAAGCCCGCTTTTGGCCACGACCCAGCCCAAGCCTGCACTCACCACTGCACTGATCACCAAGCCGATCCCGAACCACCACTGCAAGGTGTGGAAGAAATGGGCATGAGTGGTGACATCGAGCATCAGCACCGCCGTCACAGGTTCCGGCTCGCCCGCGATGGCCAACTGGGCGGTGATACCGCGGAAGTTCTGCGATTCATCCTGCCACTCCCAGACCGCACCCTGGCGCGCCTGCTCGAACCGCTGAGGAATTTGGGAGGCTTTGGAGTCTGAAAAAAGGGTCGTTCCGTCAGCCTTGGTGATTTTCGCCGAAAGATCCTGATGTGCGCCGAGCAATGCCCGCAGCTGCTGCTCCTGATCGCCGAGCTCGCCTCGCGCTGCTGAAATGGACAGAATATGACGCGTTGACTCCAGCTTTTCGGAGAGCGCCTGCTCATCCAGCATCCGGAAATGGTGCTGGCTGAGCCCGTAGAAAGCCACGCCGGCAACGACCAAGACAGCAGTCACCGCGAACATGAACATCAGGGTCAGTCGCTTGACGAGCGATGATTGCGGGCGCATCACTCTGCCACATCCATCATGTAGCCCATGCCTCGGGCGGTATGGATGAGCTTTGGCGCGAAGTCGTCATCAATCTTGGCCCGCAGTCGGCGAATCGCGACCTCGATCACGTTGGTGTCACTGTCGAAGTTCATGTCCCAGACCTGAGAAGCGATCAGCGACTTGGGGAGCACCTCCCCGCGTCGGCGCATGAGCAGCTCCAAAAGGGCAAACTCCTTGGCAGTAAGGTCGATCCGCTTGCCGTTTCGCGTAGCCCGGCGCTTGAGCAGGTCAACCTCAAGGTCCGCCATCTTCATGGTGGTTTGAGCAGAACCACCGTTGCCTCTGCGCAGCAGTGTGCGGACCCGAGCCAACAGCTCAGAGAACGCAAAGGGCTTCACAAGGTAGTCATCAGCACCCAGCTCCAAGCCTTTAACGCGATCATCTACGCCATCACGGGCCGTGAGAAAGAGGACCGGCACGTCTTTCCCCGCTGCCCGGATCTTGCGCAGGACCTCCCAGCCATCGAGCCCCGGCATCATTACGTCCAAGATCAGCAAGTCATACGCTTCGCTCTGCGCCTGTTGCAGGGCGTCAGTGCCTGTCATCACCCGGTCTACAGTGAAGCCAGCCTCTGTTAGGCCTTGCTGGAGGTAGACACCGGTTTTCGGCTCATCTTCGGCTACGAGTAATTTCATCTGCTCTCATCCACGCGGAGTGCATCTCCAGTTTGCAGGAAAAAAGACGCCCAACCAGAAGCTGACGGAAAAGTAATGTCGCGATCAGTTTTCTGACAGCACCGCGAGGCTAATTTGACCCTGTACCTGACGCCATGAGGCGCAGAACCCACTGAGGATCTCCAGATGAACATGGTCAAAGCAATTGTGGTGGTCGTTACCTTCGGCATGGCAGGCATCGCCCTGGCAGAGGGCGGCGCGGACCGGACCTTTGCGCGGATGGAAGCGGCTCGCCAAAACTCCATGCAGGCCTATCAGGTTGCGCAGCAGGAGAAAGAGCAGCCGCCGGTCGCCGCACAGTCCAGCAAGCATGTCGGCCACGAGAGCTGCTGATCCGAGCTTACAGAAATGTAATCACTCCGGAATCTGAACTATGGCAGTTTCAGACTACGGCCTCTCATCAGCCTCGCGCAGTAGCGAAAGTCTACGAGACTGGTGAGAGCTCCAACGAACCCAAGGGCTGCGCCATCGAGCAGCCTGGATATCAGCGATCTACCTGACTGGACGCAACGGCATGCAAAGCAAAACCACGAGACGATCATTCGTCAAAGGCCTGGCCGCTACCGGACTTCTGGGTGGGCTCGGCATGTGGCGCGCGCCGGTCTGGGCTGTGACCAGCCCTGGCCAACCGAACGTGCTCAGCGGCAATGAATTCGACCTGTATATCGGTGAACTGCCCGTCAACATTACGGGGGCAGCTCGTACGGCCATGGCCATCAACGGCTCCGTGCCTGGGCCGATCCTGCGATGGCGCGAAGGCGACACCGTGACGCTGCGTGTACGCAACCGGTTGAAACAGGACACCTCCATTCACTGGCACGGCATAATCCTGCCCGCCAATATGGACGGTGTGCCGGGCTTGAGCTTTCACGGCATCGCTCCCGATGGCATGTACGAATACAAGTTCAAGGTCCACCAGAACGGCACTTACTGGTATCACAGCCACTCAGGCCTCCAAGAGCAGTCTGGGGTCTATGGCGCACTGGTGATCGATGCTAAGGATCCCGAGCCGTTTGTATATGACCGCGATTACGTCGTCATGCTCAGCGATTGGACGGATGAGGACCCGGCGCGGGTGCTCTCCAAACTCAAGAAGCAGTCCGACTATTACAACTTCCACAAGCGCACGGTCAGCGACTTCGTTGACGACGTGAGCGAGAAAGGCTGGTCGGCCGCTGTAGCGGATCGGAAGATGTGGGCTGAAATGAAGATGAGCCCCACCGACCTCGCAGATGTGAGCGGGTATACCTACACCTACCTCATGAACGGCCAAGCTCCGAACGGCAACTGGACGGGTATCTTCAAGCCCGGCGAGAAGATCCGCCTGCGATTCATCAACGGCTCGGCCATGACCTATTTCGATGTCCGGATTCCTGGGCTCAAGATGACGGTTGTGGCTGCCGACGGCCAGTACGTCAAACCCGTATCGGTCGATGAGTTCCGGATCGCCGTTGCTGAAACCTACGATGTCATCGTCGAGCCTGAAAACGAACAGGCCTATACGATTTTCGCGCAATCCATGGACCGTACCGGGTATTCCCGAGGCACCCTGGCAGTTCGCGAAGGCTTGCAAGCGCCCGTACCGGCGGTAGATCCACGCCCGATCATCGCCATGAGCGATATGGGCATGGACCACGGCAGCATGGGCGGAATGGATCATGGCAGCATGGCTGGCATGGACCAGGGCAGCATGGCCGGCATGGATCACAGCAAGATGGCTGGAATGGACCACGGCAGCATGGCCGGTATGGACCACAGCAAGATGACTGGGATGGGCAATGAAGGCATGGCCGGCATGAGCGGCGCAATGCAAAGCCATCCGGCTTCCGAGACCAACAACCCACTGGTCGATATGCAGACTATGTCGCCAACGCCAAAGCTGAACGATCCGGGAATTGGCCTACGCAACAACGGGCGTCGAGTGCTGACGTACGCCGATCTGCGGAGCACCTTCATCGATCCCGATGGTCGAGAGCCTGGACGGACAATCGAACTGCACCTTACCGGCCACATGGAGAAGTTCGCGTGGTCGTTCGACGGTATCAAATTCTCCGACGCTGAACCGCTGCGGTTGAAATATGGCGAGCGTCTTCGCATCACCTTGGTCAACGACACCATGATGACTCACCCCATCCACCTCCACGGTATGTGGAGTGATCTGGAGGACGAGAACGGCAACTTCATGGTTCGCAAGCACACCATCGACATGCCACCTGGCTCAAAACGAAGCTATCGCGTCACCGCAGATGCCTTGGGACGTTGGGCCTATCACTGTCACCTACTGTTCCACATGGAAATGGGCATGTTCCGAGAAGTACGTGTGGACGAATGAACTGGAGATTTGAGATGAGCAAACCAATGAAACGAAGCGCCTTTTTCCTTTCTGCTGCGATGGTAGGCATTCTGGCTGTTTATGCCCCGTCGTCGTGGTCCAGCGACAATCATGATCAGCATTCCCAGAAAACCACAGAGGCCGGCAAAGCCAAAGGCTCGCAGGACAAGCAGGGCCAGGGGATGAACCATGAAGGCATGGACCATGGTTCCATGGAAGGTATGGACCACGGCTCGATGAAGGGAATGGACCATGGCTCGATGGAAGGCATGGACCACGACAAAATGATGAAATCGCATGGCAGCGACAAAGCTAAGGCAGGGAAAGATGGCCAATAGCCTCGGGCGGCCTTCGCTGCTGGCTCTGACCGTTTCGATCAGCATGCTGGGCGTAACGCCCAGCTTCGCTGCTGAAGAAATGGATCACTCGGGCATGGATCATTCGAAAATGGGGCACGGCTCCATGCAAATGGATGCTGCTCCATCCGAATCGATGCCGGCGATGGATCACAGCAAGATGGGGATGGGCAAACAGCAGAAAAAGCCTGCCCCTGTTGATCACAGCCAGATGGGGCATGCTCAAAGCAAGAGTAAATCCAGCCCGGTGGACCACAACAAGATGGACCACAGCAAAATGAACCATGGAAACATGCAGGGCATGGATCACGGCTCTATGAAGGGCATGGACCATTCCCAGATGAACCATAGCTCAGCGACTTCTCCGACCACGACGAGCCGCACGCCGATTCCAGTGCTCACTGATGCGGATCGCGAGTCGGCCTTTCCGCCCCTGGGTGGCCACCAAGTGCACGACAGCGGAATCAACAGCTTCTTCCTGTTGGACCAGCTCGAATACCAGGACGCCGATGAGGGCAGCACCCTGGCCTGGGACGCATCAGGCTGGATAGGCGGCGACATTAATCGCCTCTGGGTTCGTTCGGAAGGCGAGCGCACCAATGGGGTAACCGAAGATGCTGAGCTGCAACTCCTGTACGGGCGCTCGGTCAGCCCTTGGTGGGATGTGGTCGCCGGGGTCCGCCAGGATTTCAAACCGGAATCCCCACAGACCTGGGCAGCCTTTGGTATTCAGGGCATGGCTCTGTATGACTTCGAGGCCGAAGCCACGGCGTTTATAGGCGAGAACGGTCAGACTGCTGCGCGTCTTGAGGGCGAATACGACATCCTGCTGACCAATCGCTTGATTTTGCAGCCCACGGCCGAGGTCAATTTCTATGGCAAGAACGATCCTGAGCGCGGCGTTGGCTCGGGCCTTGCCAATACCGAAGTCGGGCTGCGCCTACGGTATGAAATTGTCCGCCAGTTTGCTCCATACATAGGCGTTACCTGGAGCCGCTCCTACGGCAACACCGCTGACTTCATCCGAGACGAGGGTGGAGATGTTGATGAGGCACGCTTCGTTGCCGGTATCCGGATGTGGTTCTGAGAATTCCAACATGAAAAAAACAATTACAACGCTGCTTGGGGCCGGTGCTGTCGGAAGTGCTGCGGTATTGGGCACAGCCTATTTCGGTCTGGTGAATGTCGGCGCTGATGATCCTCACTTCCCGGCAGTCCATTCCTTTCTCGCCATGGCTCGTGATCGGTCTATTGAGGTTCGAGCGCGAGACATCGAAGTCCCTGATCTGAAGGAAGCCGCGTTGATCAAAGCGGGGGCGGGCAACTACAACGCCATGTGTATAGGCTGTCACCTTGCCCCTGGCGTTGGGAAGACTGAGCTAAGCCAAGCGCTATACCCGTCGCCACCCGACCTCACCAAGGTGGGTGTCGGAGGCGATCCAGCCGCCGCATTCTGGACAATCAAGCACGGTATCAAAGCCACGGGCATGCCCGCCTGGGGCAAGAGCATGGGCGATGAGTACATCTGGGGAATCGTCGCGTTCCTGGATCAACTGCCCCAGATGAATGCCGAGCAGTACAAGGCCTTGGTGGCCACGAGCGGCGGCCACCAGCACGGCGGCGGTGAAAGCGATATGCACAACCATGAGGGCCAGCACGGCGGGAGCGGTCGTGCCGAGCATGGTGATCACGATGAAGCGGCAGACGACGATCATGCCCAGGCAGCTCACGACCATGGAGCTGCACCCGCAGGCTCCGCTCAAGCGGCAGATCATCACGGTGACCACAATGCGGCCGAGGCCCATTCGGATGCCCACCCGACATCGTCGCCAAAGACGCATGTTCACAAAGACGGTAAGGAGCACACTCATGCCAACTAACCGGATATTCGTTCGGCTAGCCGCTATCGCTGGGCTTCTGGTGACCTCGGCGGCCTATGCTGCCGAGCCATTGTCCATCGACGTTCACCGAGACGCGAACTGCGGTTGCTGCAAGAAGTGGATCGCGCACCTGGAAGCCAATGGTTTCAAAGTGACCGACCATGTTGAGACGGACATGAGCGCAGTGAAACAGAAGCTGGGCGTATCGCCACGGTTAGCGTCCTGCCACACAGCTGTGATCGACGGAAAGTTTGTTGAAGGTCACGTGCCAGCTGAGCAGATTCGAGAACTCAGGGGGCGGAACGATCTAGTCGGGATCGCCGTACCAGGAATGCCAGCTGGGTCCCCAGGCATGGAGGTTGATGGCGTAAGCCATGCCTACCAAGTCATTGGTTTAATCAAAAGCGGCGAGGACCAAGTAGTCGCCAACTATCCAGCCAAATAACGCACCTACCAGGAGGACGGCGGTAGGCTGACTGCCGTCCCTTATTCCCCCGCTAGAAAGCTTCATCAGCTCAACAGGACGACAGAGAGGGGCTACAAAGGGTAGCTAGTCAGATTCACGGCGCTCGCGGACTGGCTTGAGTACGATATCGCCGTTGATGAGCTCGATGGAGAGTCTGTCGCCCGTCGTGACCCCGAGCTCGCGCAAAATGTCATCGGGTAATTCCACAATCACATCGCCGGAGCCGTCGCCGGGATCTAGGCACTTTACCGTGGTGCGCGCTGATTGAGTCATTGGACTCTCCTGCCTGAGCTACCAGTCCTCATCGTACTCCACCAGTCATGAAAGCCGGTAACCAGGCGATCTATTGCCGGAATTGACGCTTCAACCCGGCGTTTTATCAGAGTAAGTCCTGTCCACTCGCTCAGTGCTCAGTTCTGGCCCCGGCAACCGACTCCAGCGGTCCGGTATTCAAGGATTTTCACGTCTCCGTTGGAATCCTCGTAATTCATCTGTGCCGGCATCACGTCACAGCTCGCCTTGGTCGACGTCATGCTGATCACCTTCGCCACGTCGAGCCGCATCCCGTAGCGATAGTGGATCACCTCCGGTGGGTTCTTTCCCTTGGCAGCGGCATAAGCTCGCATAGCTTGCTCATTGGCCTGAATCATCTTTCCATGCAGACGGTCGGATCCTCCTTCGGCGAGTACGGCTGACGAAGCCACTAGGGCCAGGATAGCGGTGATACTTTTGATGACTTTCATTTCAATCACTCCAATAAACGTGACTGAAGATTAGGGGTTGATCGCTGTCAATTGAGTGATACGGGAATTACAAGGTTGTAAGTCCCGCATGTAAAAAGAGGTAGCGTTGCCTCCTCGCCGCATACCAACCTCGCCCTCAGGCAAGCTACTGGTAGACACCCAAGCGTATACGCTCAAGATAGTCCGCTACGACGCTGAACCCGAGCGACGTGTCGAGCATCTCGAAGGGTACAAACCCCAACAAACGGCCGCACGGCCGACAAAGCCACTGCTCCGCGAGCATCTGAGAGCCAAATACCTTCGATGCAAGCTCCAGTCCTTTCGCATACTGGAACGCCACCGCGCTCTGCTGGGCATCCAGACGATGGGCCTGAGCGGGATGGCTCAGACGGTGAATGCTTCTGGTCGATCTTCCTGTGATTCGCCCGACGAGGTTACGAGCCTTGAACAGGCTCGATGACTCGACCATGCACTTCACGTCGCTGAAAAAGAATCCTGTTTGGACTAGACTCAGGAGCTCCAGCTGGCTCAACCCGTCGGGGTGGTTCCGCCCTGCTCAGATTCTCGCGCGAGATCTGCGTATCCTTCTTCACCACTGAGATGGTCGTAGAGTTCTTCCAGGGTTAAAGCCAAACCAACTTTATAACCCGACAGGTCAGCAAGGTATTCGTTAAGGTCGCCAGCTCCGAAGCTCATATGCATAAAAGGGTCCTAGGCGTGAAAGTAATGCGACGATAGTATCGGTTTGCTAAACACTCCACAAAAGGGCCCTGTGGACAGCGAAATACAGGCAGATCCTGTCAGTTGCCCGGACCCACTCACGGCCTGGTTTTGGCTTTTTGGCCGAAAAGGCTGTTGCTTAAATTGCAGAGCGATTATTAGCCTTTTAGACGCCAATGGTCCAACCAAAGCACTCTCGGTTGATCGGAAAACCAAGCGTAGAAAACTAGTGCCGCATGCTGCTAGCTGCCTCTCGCCAGCGTCTTCTACCGGCCCAGGCTGTGTAAAACCTTGACCAGTGCTAATGTTATTCTGCCGTCGGCAGTCATAGCGGAGTAGTCCATGAGGCCATTCCTCCAAGGCAAGCATCGAGATTAATGCACGTTGCGGCCTGAGAGCCTGGATGATTATGTCGCAGATACTAACTAGGTTCGAGTAATCGATGTGCTCGACGATGAGCTTGATCTCACCCGTTGGGCTTCAGTGGTGTGGTTCTCACCGAAACTGGACGCCCTGCGTACCCTGCTGCACTGCTGAAGATCAACATCTATGGCTATCTCAACCATCTTTCCGTCAGCATTGGGATGAGCTTGGTTCCGACCAGCTCCGGAAAATAGCTTTGGGGACTCCTTGGAAAATGAGGTCATAAATGGCCTGGGCTAGCGAACGGGAGCTTTGCTTCTCGCAGGTTTGGGGGCATGCTGTGAGCGAAACGTGGCAGGAGGAATGCGCCATGAACCAGGGGACACTCCAGACAGCGGTACTGTCGGCCGCCGAACTGATCGACTACCTGTGTCCTACGAGCGGGGCGCCTTATTCGGTCGAGCGCTATGCCGAGATCTTTGGCCTCAGCCCTACCGAGTTTGCCGGTCAGATCGCTGCCTATCGTCACAGCAAACCAGATGCTACCAGCGCATCCGACGCCGAAGCGACGCAACGCTTTATCGCGGATGTCTTGCGGGTGATCTTGGCCCTAGACGAGAGCGGAGTCGCCGTCGAACGGGCGATCACTTGGTTTCGACTCGAGCCGTTACCGACCTTCGAACAGCAGACCGCGGAGCAACTGGTCAGTCAGGTTCAAGTTGAACGAGTGCTGCAGTTCCTAGCCTCCTGGCAGGCGGGGAGCCAGGGATGAATCGGGATACCCAATGGCAGGTCGATCATCAATCGGCATACCAGTCCTGTTATTGCACTGTCCTGCACACCGTAGATGCGCGTTACGACGTTCGCGGTTCTGTGCTGGCAGAAATGGTGAAGGCCTGTCTGATTCACCGCGCCACACTGCCCGCAGCGCAGCGGGCCTATTTCGTACAGCACGCATCAGAGGAAGCGGTGACCTACTTGGAAAAGTTCACAGCCAGGCTGTTTTTTGGCCCCCAGGGACGCTTTTCGCCGCAAGAGTATCGCTACCGGCCTGCTATAGATTTGCTGGAACCGGCTCCTCATGGTCAGCCTCAATGAGGCTCACTGGTCAATTGAAGGCAATTTGCCATCTGGAAAAATGCTAGAGGTCCCAAGCATTCTCGGCGAGTAAAAAATCTTTGACGTAGTCGCGCTGCTTTGAAAGAGTGGAGCGGTTTAGAGCCCAGCCGAGATGAGCGCTGACAAACTCGCCCTGAGTCTCGTCGAAGTAATAAGCCGTGCGCGCCTTCGCCAAGGAATACAGATTGATCAGCCGAGCACGTACGTGCGGCTTGAGATGATCATAGACGACAACGTTGGGGTTATTGGAGAATACTAAAGCTTTACCTGGCGAGATGGCGATGATGAACAACAGGTCCCTCAAATAGTCTCCCCAGCGAGATGCGGGGTAATCAGATGCGAGCAAGCCCGGTTGTTCCCAATTGTACTCCCGCATGGTTGCCTTCAAGAGTCCATCTGAAAATGCCTCGTCAATAAACGGCGAAATCTCGTTCTGGGCGAATAGGACTAACGACATCGCACCGAGGGACTTGCTTGATTTAAAATAGTCAACCACTTCATTGATCGAAGTATGTGATGAGATCTGCTCATCCTTCATATTTTGCCTAATAAGATCGAGTTCCGAGCGGATATCCATGGCTTTTAGAATGTCGGGATGGCGAGCCTCCAGAAACGTCAGGGTGTTCGCCAGTTGTCGGCGGTCCAGATGGTTCCAACCCTGAACTCTACTGCTACGTGCCTTTTCGATGATCTTATGGCCCGCTTCATCAATCATCGGGGTAATATGGCTGGATTCGACCTCAAATCCCCCATCGGGAAAGTCGATACGGTACAAGTCCTCAATCGAAGCAGTATGTTTTATAGCAACCGGCTTGATTTCCAGCGCACCATTCGAAGGCAGTCGGCGGTAGCGGAAGACTCTCCCAGGAGCGTATTGCCAAGCCTTGAGAAAGTGTTGTGGAACGAAATGGTGATTGCGAGGGGGATTCGGCATGCAGTGGTTCTCTCCAAAAATGAGGATGCTATAGCAATGAAGATTTTCACACCATTACCTGGAGAATATGTGGCGTCGGCACTGCAGCGGGGAAACGAGATGCTCGGTATCCGAACCCTGCCACATGAGGATTTCCGGATAAGACCGATACCAAGAACAGGTTACGGACGCAAAGGAATTGGGGGAAAAGCGGAAATTAGGGGGTACGCAATTTTTAAATTTCCCTCCTTATTTACTGAACGAAAAATCACGGAAGAGGTTTTGCACAACCACACCCTGTACCCTCTCACCGCAGCGCTAGGCCGACCTACAAACCAAACAATAGTAACCCCCGCTTATTGGAAAAAAATTTGCCCCGAATGCGCATTCGAGGACTTTGAGAATCACGGCACAGCGTACGTACATCGAAGCCATGTACAGTCTTATGTTAAGGTTTGTAGCATCCATGGTTCTGACCTCATAACTATCTGCCCCGCATGTTCAACCCCCATTAATAAGCATAAAATAACCCAACTAGGAATATGCAGTCAAAAATACAAAAACCCGACACGTCAATGGAAATCACCGAACCATCTGTATTCAATATTTATCGCAGAACTTCTGAACTACAAAGGCCCTCCAGCTAAAACGCACAACGCTGAATGGATAGTGACCAAAAGCTTATACAAAAATTATTTCGATGAAATATACGGCAATTATGGATACGTGTCTGAAATTATAGTGCGTGAGCTCGGCACAAAAACTATAAATCCCTATTCAAAGGGGGCGACTGATTACAACTTCGTAATTCAAGCCTTCCTAGGCTGTCGCACCGCTGCCAGATACCTAGACTTGCTAACAAACAGTGCCGCGTGCACTCAGTTGCAAAACGAAGTTAATGAACTTATTCGGTCTGACTTCATCAAACGCAAATATCATACAGTAGATAGAATACCTAGTACCTCCTCATCAGTTACATGAGACAGCCGAATCCCAGCAAGCCGGTACACAACACTTATAGCACTTCGCTCAGATAGAAGATAATGTCTCACCGCCCATCTGATTTTACGAACTTGATGGTCATGATCAGATTCGAGAATATCTTTCATCAACAAAGTACTTATTGGGAACTTATCAGGTACCCTCAAAAAATCATGGCTACGAGCGACCTTCCTGCTTAACGCGGCGCGGGTCACCTTTTTCGGTTTGCCCTGCGTAGACAGAATCTGGTCCCTGGCGATTAGCAGATCTTGAGCAAGCGCTGCGTCTCTCGCATGCCAATCGACCAACCCCCTCCTTACCCTTATGAAAGGATGGGCAGACACATACTGCGCTAACCACTCCTTATCATGGCGGTAAAGCCACTGATAGCCCGGCTTATCATGGCATTTCGCGTTCTTGCTGCTCGAGAAAGCTTCGCGGCGTGCCTCAATTTCGCCGTCCTCTATGAGGGGCCTAGTATCGTTGCCCCTAGCCGCTTCACCGCTGCGAGCATCAGCTCGCGGGTGAAAGGATTTGAGGTGCTCAAGGTCTGCCTCAAGGAGCCAGCAAAGAAAGTAGAATTTTAATGGCTGTACGACCGCCCCGCGTGGACGCACGACGCCCAACACCCAGTCCCAAGAGCAACTGAGCTCCTGGAACTCATTAGCGCGAGGGCTACAGAGAAGACGCGGCGTCAGGAAGCTCCTTAATACCTGTTCCCTCACCCGACCAGCCTTAAGAAACCCCATCTCATCCAGACGATGCTGAAGGAAGTTTCCGGTCAGCAGATTTTGTACATCCGCTGGGTGCTCAAGTCCCCAAAACTGCATTTCACCTATCACAGCAGCTGAAGAGTCAGGAGCCCGCATCACTGGCGACCCCGCTGCCTCCGCCGGAAACAGCATGCAACGCCAGTCAGTTCCATCCGGAAACATCGTCCCGCAGAGCACCTCTCCATGGAGCGGGCAGATGCAAGTACCCATTGCTTGGTGAATACGATGCCAGTAGGCCGAGCCGCAGTTTTGAATATCTTCTTCAACACACCTCTCGCAGTACCTGAACGACGCGTGCTTGAGGAAGCCTGAGGCTGTGAGACCCAGGCTCATTTTCAGGCCCGTGCCGTCGGTACCAGTCATGGCGATACGCGCGGCTTTGCTCTTCGTGTCATTCAAAAAAGGTTCGTACAGAGGCAAAAGGGTAAAGCGATCGATCAAATGCTCTACCGAATAAGCTGATGCTAACCGTTGCGACAGAGCACCCAAGCAGCACGGCAGGATAGAGCCACAGGTTCTGGAATACGCGCCGAACAACTCCTGGCTTGTCCGGCGATAGCTGTCGTTCGACGACAGCCTATGATAACGGACCGCCAGGCTGTAGAGAGACTCATCAGGGAACGGCTGAGGAAACCAATGCAAGCGATCCATTGACCTGATCTCCCGCGGTTCATGTCACCAAGCAGAGTCCTTATCTACCCAGCCTCTCTGCTCGAGCTGGGTCTGCACATCATCGCCTTCGGAGAAATGGGCAGTTGGTGCTGACTCGTTGGCAACCGGAACCACCGGTTTACTAATAGGCTTTGCGGCTGCCCTTTCACTGTGCTCGACAGGTGTCACTATCGCGGCCTGGGTAATTAAAGAGAGATTCGCCCTGTCTGCACGCCGCGCCAAATCGTAATTCATCATCTTGGCGACCTGGTCCTTCGTGGGCATCATGTCTTCGAAGTCAGCAATTTGCAGCGGATCCCCGCTTCGTAGAGCCTCGATGGCCTTATGAAGGAGCCTCATCTGACTGTCGTACACCTGCTGCAGAACCGCCGGTGTAATCGAGTCGATGCCCTCCCAGATTGCGTGCCGCTGAGCCAGCATTAGAAGTTTGGCCAGGAAATCCGTGTTTCCTTGAGTGAGGTCATATATTTTGGAAAGGATCTCACCCGTCAACGGAGTGGGGGTTTTGGTCCAGTCGTATGCCCAGAGCAGTGAAACCAGATGCGCCCAAAACGGATCATCTTCGGTAAACCTGTCAAAAGTGATAGGCCCCATTCCTGCCGCACGCCGAGCATTTCGCAAAACACCAGAAAACAGCGGAAGCATGGCATTTGTGCCAACGTAGATCAGCGGGATGCCGGCGTCATTCGACAGCTGCACAAAAAAGTTGAGAAGCTTTTCGCGGTCTTGCCCGCCTCGGGATGAGCAGAGGTGCTGCATCTCATCAATTATGAGAGCTCCGATGAAATAGGTTTTGCACAACTGACTGATATTTTGAAGCATCACGCTGATGCTGCGGCCAGTAGCAGCTCTGCCTGAGTACTTTTTTATGCCTAATGCTTCATCCAATGAAGAGAAGAATGCGGTACAAAAACCTCGCAACGAGCCATCGTGCGGACAATCGATCTTGAGCCAGACCACCTGCGTCTCAATGAAGATCTGCTCTTTATACTTACTGTGACTGATCACCTGTGGATAAAGCTTGGCAATGGAGTTCAGCGCAGTCGTTTTACCCATGCCGCTCAACCCGATCAGTGTCAACGTTTCAGCGGTGGACATAAACCCGTGCCCCTTGATCTCCGCAGAAGAGGGCAAGCGATGCCTAACGGATGACGCATGCAATGGATTGCGCCCGGTGTATCCGTACCGAATCAATTGACTGAACAGGTCCTCAAGCCTGAGGTGGATTTCAAAAGGTACAACGACATCCTTCAGCCTGTTGATGCCATGACCACGTAATTTCGGGTCCAAGGCCCGCTCCACGTTGTCAGGCCGGGGCGGGGCGCTCCCAATGCGCCTGACTACATCAACATCCGAAAGAATCTTCGGGAGACACTCAATCAGTGGGTTACCGTCGTATTGAGGCATGCCAGTCGGGTTGTAATCTGCTGGCGCAAAACTGGAATCACTCATGACTAGCCTCGTTACCCGCGTTGATCACCAATTTCAGGAAGGCGGCGCTCCGACCCGAGACAGGTTTCACGGTTACAGGTGTATAAGTCTCCTCCGCGGCTGGCGAGTTATCCACAAGGCGAAGCTGATTTAGGTCAGCGGTATGCAAGTCGCGCTCAGTCTGGGTTTCAACGGCACGTTTCGAACGCTTGTCCCGCTTGAACTCAGCGTCAGATTTCGGATCTCCCTGCCCCTGGCGTTTGGCTTGCGCTCGATGAAGAATCTCCTCCTGGCGGCCTTGAAGAAGCGCTCCAGTATTGGCATCCTCGTACCGGGCATCTGGGGCGACCTGATTCAAAATCTTGATAATATCGAGGACCTCCTCCATACGAAGCCCACCGTACTTAACCCGCTGCTGCGGTACAATGGTCAACGGCTCGAAACCCGCCTCAGATTTCATCCAGCAGTTCTCAATAGAGTTTGGATCGTAGAAAACCCTAACGTACCTCGTTTTAAAGTTGTGAGAGCGCTCCAACCATTCCGAACGAATGGCGGTTTCACAGGTGTACTGCACACCTTGGAAATTTATACCTCCTCGACCAATTCGACACACCTGCGAGGGTAACAATGCAATCTTCAGCTCCGCTGGTGATACGAATTTCGAATTCAGGAGATTGTTTGCCATAGACCACTTCCACATGGCCATAGGCGTGGGCTCCACTTCTGCCGCGATCATCTCACGGTTCAGAAGATGAGGAACTCGAAGGCTCTTGTTGTGAGCCAAAACACCGAGGATTACCATCTCAGTAAACTCATCGATATCGAAAATTGCGTCGAGCTGGTAGTCACGATCACCACGCTCCATTTTCCGAGCATCTACGCCGCCAGGGACAAATTTCAAATCCAGCTTTTCGTTGAGCAGTCGGAAACGGCTTTCAATGATACTTTTCCAGTCAGGCCGAAACGGTGGCAAAATCTTCAAGGCTGTACCAAGAGTCTTTGTCATCGTCTCCCCAGCTTCACTGAGAAGTTCAGCGCGATCTGCGACGATTTCAACCGGTAGATGAGAACATGGCCAGTCAACCTCATCGATCTCAATATTATAACGCTTGCAAAACTCCTTCTTCGGCGTGCAAGCATTATAAATGGCATGTCGAGCACCATTCCAACTGGGCCCTTCAAGCCCGACATGAATACCTACGATCATTCTGGTGAACGTATCAACCAACACATACAGCACTGGCCTGCCGATCAACCATAACCGATTGACTCGATGTACCAAATAAACATCAGCAATCGTCGAATCG
The DNA here is from genome assembly GCF_001320885.1 of Pseudomonas sp. NBRC 111140. NCBI lineage: Bacteria > Pseudomonadati > Pseudomonadota > Gammaproteobacteria > Pseudomonadales > Pseudomonadaceae > Pseudomonas > Pseudomonas sp. NBRC 111140. The sequence continues at coordinate 54,520 of NZ_BCBQ01000024.1, read as the reverse complement.
ATTTCGTACCGATGACTTGCACCGACTAACCCTTGAGAGGCAGATCCAACTAGCGCACGATGGTCTTTATTATAGCGGATTGCGCCGCCGCTCTTCTTCAACCTATAGAGTTCATCAAAGAAAAGTTTTCCATGGTACTCCAGTTGATTGATGGACGGGTAGCTACCTCGAACCAGGTTACCTTTTGAACCGTCGGACTTGATCGACCGATAAAACTTATTGAGCATCCAATCATAGGCTTTCTTTAGCTTGCCACACCTGCCACTGGCAAAGCGCCCATAGGCCAAGCGAATATGCGAGATGTGCCGTGACTCGAGCAGAATTGCGCCACCGTCATCCACAACTACGCCACGATATTTAAGCGGTCGGCCAGGAACAATGCCTGAGGCCCGACTTTTTTTCTTTCCACGGCCTCCACACGTGCTGGTATTCCACAAAAATGCGTTTCGTGTCTGCCCCATGCTCCAATACCGATAGAGAAGTCGATAAATTTGCTTCCGGTCAACTCCCACTACCATTGCGTGATTAGCAACAAGGGAACCAAAGTTAGACGTCAAGATATCGAGGGGGCCATGATTCTCCACCAAACCACGTACCAGCTCCCAGTTCCTATCTCGGCTGTCTTTTTCATTCTCACTGATCTCGTCGTCACTTCGAAGCAAGTGCATAGGTACCATTTCAGGGTTGATCACCGCCGCTCCGTTATTGATCTCTTCGATCAATAGTGAGCTTCCAACCCGCCATGGCTTCGTCGGACTTGTACCGAGTTCAATGACTAAGACAAACTCATCCTTTATAGCTAAAACTCTGACCGGTTTCTTCAGCAGCTCAGATCCCTCACCCGGAGAAACGATGCAGTTAACTCCCAGACTAAGCATGACGAGGCACCTCGATTTCTGATGTGCTGGAAAAGGATGGCTCAGCAATCCAAACATGCAAAGGTTCAGATAAGCTTATTACCTTAGCGCTTAGACTCGCCCCCAGTCTGCCCGTCCAAAGAAGATGGTGGAAGAGGCGTTTAACACCAATATATTCTATAAAAATTACCCTCGAGGCTTTTTGCAGCAGTGCCTTTAGTGGCAATTCACTAGTCTTACATCCCGCTATAAATTCGAGCAGATTATTTATATTATTCTCCGTCGGCAACGAAGGATGGATGACCGCGTAAGTTCTAAGTATGACAAGATTTGCTATTTTAACTTGCGAGAGATTTTCATGGAGAACCAGTTTCCATTCTACCTTTCTCATAGCCCAATATTTAGCTTCGATCTCAAGCTTTTCCGCCATCCGATTCTGCTCCTTGAGGCTGGCATCCTCGAACTCCTTACGGTATTTCACAGAGCGCGCGGCCAAGGTTGCTTCGCCCTTCGAATCTATGAAAGTTATGAGGAAGTCAGTGGTCATAACCACTGGGACTTGAGTACCTGGATACACAGGATGACGGTAATTCAGGCTTGACGCGATCGCTTGAGTCTCAGCTTGCGTTAGGAGCGGGAACTGCTCACGAATGTCGATGATGGAAGGATCATGCTCAAGGATCAGGTGATAGTCGCGCTCAGCGTTGGATAGCAAATGATGACTGCGATGAAATTTCACACCCGGTACAAGATGCGACACCCCGCTCGACTGGATATCCCAAATCTTGATCCAAGGCTCATAGGACTCTCTAACGCCAGATCCGCGACCCGATTGTATTCTTCTATCAATTTTCCGCTGAGTCATTAGCTTCGAGCTAGCTGGATTCACCGGTTCAGTGGGTACAGATGTCATTTCACGAGTCGCTCATCGTTGAGTGACCCGCTCGATCGGATCGGAACGACACAGGTCGTGGCGCGGAGAAATTCAAGAGCGGGCTCAGCCAGGACAGCAGTCACTGTGGTGCAGAAGGGATTGTGATCCTATATCCATGGACAAGGCTCTGCCCCGACAAACGGGCCGTGACAGAGCCTTGTGACAACCTTTCTTAACTTGTGACAACCTTTATTTTTTTGTGACAACCTTTATTCTTTAAAAACATTTGAAACGATTACTTAGCGTTATTTACTCGACAGTAACCGACTTGGCCAGGTTACGCGGCTGATCAACGTCAGTACCCTTGAGCACGGCTACGTAGTACGACAGCAACTGCAGTGGAATGGTGTACAGGATCGGCGCCAGCGCGTCAGCGATGTGCGGCACCTTGATCACGTGGGTGCCTTCGCCATTGGTCATGCCCGCCTGCTCGTCGGCGAACACAACCAACTCACCACCGCGAGCACGCACTTCCTGCAGGTTGGACTTCAGCTTCTCCAGCAGTTCGTTGTTCGGCGCGACGGTAACCACCGGCATGTCATTGTCCACCAGTGCCAATGGGCCGTGCTTCAACTCACCCGCCGGGTAGGCTTCGGCGTGGATATAGGAGATTTCCTTGAGTTTTAGCGCACCTTCCATTGCCACCGGGTACTGCGCACCACGGCCGAGGAACAGGGTGTGGTGCTTGTCGGCGAACAGCTCGGCGATTTTCTCGACGGTGGCATCCATGGCCAGGGCTTCGCCCAGGCGGGTCGGCAGGCGACGCAATTCTTCAACCAGCTCGGCTTCGACACCCTCTTCCAGGGTACCGCGCACCTGGCCAAGGGCCAGGGTCAACAGCATTAGCGACACCAGCTGGGTAGTGAAGGCTTTGGTAGAGGCCACGCCGATTTCAGGGCCGGCCAAGGTCAGCAGGGTCAGGTCCGACTCACGTACCAACGAGCTGATGCCCACGTTGCAGATCGCCAGGCTGCCGAGGAAACCCAGCTCCTTGGCGTTGCGCAGCGCGGCCAGGGTGTCGGCGGTTTCACCGGATTGCGAGATGGAGACGAACAAAGTATCCGGCTGCACCACCACCTTGCGGTAACGGAATTCGCTGGCCACTTCCACCTGGCACGGGATGCCAGCCAGGCTTTCCAGCCAGTAACGGGCGACCATACCCGCGTGGTAGCTGGTGCCACAGGCGACGATCTGCACGTTGCGCACTTTGGCGAACAGTTCGGCAGCCTTCGGGCCGAAAGCCTGGACTAGCACGTTGTCCTTGCCCAGACGGCCTTCCAGGGTGCGCTGAACAACGCTTGGCTGCTCGTGGATTTCCTTGAGCATGAAGTGGCGATAGTTGCCCTTGTCGGCAGCTTCGGCGCCTTCATGGTACTGCACGGTTTCGCGCTGGACCTTGTTGCCTTGCTGGTCCCAGATGGTGACCTGATCACGGCGGATTTCAGCGATGTCGCCTTCTTCCAGGTACATGAAGCGGTCGGTGACCTGACGCAGCGCCAACTGGTCGGACGCCAGGAAGTTTTCACCCAGGCCCAGACCGATAACCAGCGGGCTGCCGCTGCGTGCAGCTACCAGGCGGTCAGGCTGCTTGGCGCTGATCAGCGCCAGGCCATAGGCACCATGCAGGCGCTTCACCGCTGCTTTCAGCGCGTCGGCCAGGTCCGGAATGCTCTTAAGGGTGTGGTGGATCAGGTGAACGATGACTTCGGTGTCGGTCTGGGACGTGAAGATGTAGCCCAGGCCTTTCAGCTCTTCACGCAGCTCTTCGTGGTTTTCGATGATGCCATTGTGCACCACAGCCACTTCATCGCCCGAGAAGTGCGGGTGGGCGTTGCCTTCGGTCGGCGCACCATGGGTAGCCCAACGGGTGTGGGCGATACCCAGCTGGCCTGCCAGTGGCTCAGCAGCAACCGCAGCTTCCAGCTCGCTGACCTTGCCAATGCGGCGGCGGCGCTGCAATTCACCGTTCTGGGTGAGAACCGCCAGGCCGGCGCTGTCGTACCCGCGGTACTCAAGACGCTTGAGGCCTTCGATCAGGATGGCTGTGATATTGCGCTCGGCGACGGCACCAACGATTCCACACATGTTTTATTGCTCCTGGCTGATCGCGGCGCAGATCAGGTTGATGCCGCGGGCTTGAATTTGTTCGCGTGCCGCTGCAGGCAGGCGTTCATCTGTAATAAGGGTATGTACGCTGCCCCAGGGCAGCTCGAGGTTAGGGATCTTGCGCCCCACCTTGTCCGACTCGACCATCACGATCACTTCACGGGCAACTTCGGCCATGACCCGACTGAGCCCAAGCAGCTCGTTGAAGGTAGTAGTACCCCGGCCGAGGTCGATGCCGTCGGCACCGATGAACAGCTGGTCGAAATCGTAAGAGCGCAGTACCTGCTCGGCGACTTGGCCCTGGAATGATTCGGAATGCGGGTCCCAGGTGCCACCGGTCATCAGCAGTACCGGCTCGTGTTCGAGGTCGCAAATGGCACGGGCTACATTCAGCGAATTGGTCATTACTACCAAGCCCGGCTGGCGCCCCAGTTCGGGGATCATGGCTGCCGTGGTGCTGCCGCTGTCGATGATGATGCGCGCATGTTCGCGGATTCGCCCGACGGCGGCACGCGCAATGGCCTTCTTATAGGAAGACACAGGCTGGGCCGGCTCACCGAGCAGTTCTTGCGGCACCGGTACCGCGCCGCCGTAGCGGCGCAGCAACAGGCCGTTGGTTTCGAGGGCGGCGAGGTCTTTGCGAATGGTCACTTCCGAAGTTTCGAAACGCTTGGCCAAGGCGTCCACGCTCACCTCGCCCTGCTCGCTGAGCAAAGCCAGGATGTTGTGCCGCCGCTGCGGTGTGTTTCGTTTCGACATGAGCTCTTAAGTTTCGTTTCGAAAGATAATGGTTGCAATCAAAACCTAAGACGCTCGTCTCGTCAAGCAGTAGCTGCCCTGTGGATAATTTCTTCTGCTTTTGGCAGGGTCCCTGTAGGAGCGGCCTTGTGTCGCGATGGGCTGCAAAGCAGCCCCGGCAATTTCAGGTTCACCTCGAAATCCAAGGGGCCGCGTTGCGGCCCATCGCGACACAAGGCCGCTCCTACAAGGGATTACCAATAGCCCAATAAAAAAGCCGACTTATTCACATAGGTCGGCTTTGGATCGAAACAGCTGTGAATAACTCAGCTCTTCTTGGTTTTCTCCGGGCGCTTCCAACCCGAGATGTTGCGCTGGCGTGCACGGGCCACCGCCAGGTCGCCAGCTTCAACCGTCTGGGTAATGGTCGAACCGGCTGCGGTGGTCGCGCCGGCCTTGATTTCCACAGGCGCCACCAGCGAGTTGTTCGAACCGATGAACACGTCCTCGCCCATCACCGTCTTGAACTTGTTGGCGCCATCGTAGTTGCAGGTGATGGTGCCGGCGCCGATGTTGGTGCGCGCACCGATTTCAGCATCGCCCAGGTAAGTCAGGTGACCGGCTTTGGCGCCTTCACCCAGGTGTGCGTTTTTCAGTTCGACGAAGTTACCCACATGGGCCTTTGCGTCCAGTACGCTGCCCGGGCGCAGGCGGGCGAACGGGCCGGCATCGCTGCCCTCGCCCATCACGGCGCCTTCGAGGTGGCTGTTGGCCTTGACCACCGCGCCTTTGCGCAGCGTGGTGTTCTTGATGACGCAGTTAGGGCCGATCTGAACATCGTCCTCGATGACCACCTTGCCTTCGAGAATCACGTTGATGTCGATGAGCACGTCACGACCAACGGTCACTTCACCCCGTACATCGAAGCGCGCCGGGTCGCGCAGGGTCACGCCCTGGGCCATCAGGCGGCGGCCTTCACGCAGTTGGTAGTGACGCTCCAGCTCGGACAGCTGGCGACGGTCGTTGGCGCCCTGCACTTCCATCGGGTCGTGTGGCTGCTCGGTGGCCACCACCAGGCCGTCAGCCACCGCCATGGCGATGACGTCGGTCAGGTAGTACTCGCCCTGGGCGTTGTTGTTCGACAGGCGGCCCATCCAGTCGGCCAGGCGCGCGGCTGGCAACGCCAGAATACCGGTGTTGCCTTCCTTGATGGCTTTCTGTGCATCGTTGGCGTCCTTGTGCTCAACGATGGCAGTCACCTGGCCTTGCTCGTCACGCACGATACGACCATAGCCGGTCGGGTCTTCGAGCGTGACCGTAAGCAGGCCCAGTTGCTGATCATTGGCTTTGGCCAACAAACGCTGCAGGGTCTCCACTTCGATCAACGGCACATCGCCGTACAGCACCAGCACGGTATCGGCGGTCAGCGCTGGCAAAGCCTGGGCAACAGCATGGCCGGTACCCAGCTGTTTATCCTGCATGACGAAATTCAGGTCGTCAGCGGCCAGGCGCTCGCGAACCAGCTCGGCGCCATGGCCAATGACCACGTGAATACCTTGTGGCTGCAGTTGACGTGCGCTGTGGATAACATGGCCGAGCATGGAGTTGCCGGCTACCGGGTGCAGCACCTTGGGCAGCGCCGAGCGCATGCGGGTACCTTGGCCGGCGGCGAGAATAACGATATCGAGTGACATTACTGGCTACCAATCCTGGGCGGTCAGTGAAAGACCGGGGGGAGAAAACAGAAAAAGAAAAAGGGTAGCCGAGGCTACCCTTTTACTCAATCGCAATAGAAGTGATCAGCCAAAGGCCAATTACTTGCCTTTGCGCATTTGCTGAACGGTACGCAGCTGGGCTGCGGCCTCGGCCAGACGTGCGGCGGCGGCACCGTAGTCGAAGTCCGCGCCTTTCAGATTCAGGGCGTTCTCGGCAGCCTTGAGGGCTTCCTGAGCTTGCGCTTCATCCAGGTCTGCAGCACGTTGCACGGTATCGGCAAGCACCTTGACCATGTTCGGCTGAACCTCGAGGAAGCCACCAGAGATGTAGAACACCTCTTGGGTGCCACCCTGCTTGGTCAGCGTGATCGGACCAGGCTTGAGATTGGTGATCAGCGGCGCGTGGCCCGGAGCGATACCAAGATCACCCAGGTTACCGTGCGCTACTACCATCTCGACCAGGCCGGAGAAAATCTCTCCTTCCGCGCTGACGATATCGCAATGGACTGTCATAGCCATCTGCTTGCCTCAACCTGATAGCGCCCCTTGCGGGGCGCAGGAATTACAGTTTCTTGGCTTTCTCGATCGCTTCGTCGATGCTGCCGACCATGTAGAACGCTTGTTCTGGCAGGTGGTCGTAGTCACCTTTGAGGATGCCGCTGAAGCCAGCGATGGTGTCTTTCAGGGAAACGTACTTGCCTGGCGAACCGGTGAAGACTTCGGCCACGAAGAACGGCTGCGACAGGAAGCGCTGGATCTTACGAGCGCGGGCTACCAGTTGCTTGTCGTCTTCGGACAGTTCGTCCATACCCAGGATCGCGATGATGTCCTTCAGCTCTTTGTAACGCTGCAGAACATACTGAACGCCACGAGCGGTGTCGTAGTGCTCGTTGCCGATCACGTTCGGGTCCAGCTGGCGCGAAGTCGAGTCCAGTGGGTCGACTGCTGGGTAGATACCCAGGGAGGCGATGTCACGGGACAGAACGACGGTGGCGTCCAAGTGGGCGAAGGTGGTCGCTGGCGACGGGTCGGTCAAGTCGTCCGCAGGTACGTATACGGCCTGTACGGAGGTGATCGAACCTTCCTTGGTGGAGGTGATGCGCTCTTGCAGAACGCCCATCTCTTCAGCCAGGGTCGGCTGGTAACCTACTGCCGAAGGCATACGGCCCAGCAGTGCGGATACTTCAGTACCGGCCAGGGTGTAACGATAGATGTTGTCGACGAACAGCAGAACGTCGTTACCTTCGTCACGGAACTTCTCAGCCATGGTCAGGCCGGTCAGCGCTACGCGCAGACGGTTTCCTGGTGGCTCGTTCATCTGACCGTAGACCAGCGCTACTTTGTCGAGAACGTTGGAGTCCTTCATCTCGTGGTAGAAGTCGTTACCCTCACGAGTACGCTCACCCACACCAGCGAACACGGAGTAACCGCTGTGTTCCATGGCGATGTTACGGATCAGTTCCATCATGTTTACGGTCTTGCCGACACCGGCACCACCGAACAGACCAACTTTACCACCCTTGGCGAACGGGCAAACCAGGTCGATAACCTTGATGCCGGTTTCCAGCAGGTCGTTGCCACCTGCCTGGTCAGCGAACGAAGGCGCTGGCTGGTGGATACCGCGACGCTCTTCTTCGCCGATCGGGCCGGCTTCGTCGATCGGGTTGCCCAGTACGTCCATGATACGGCCCAGAGTGGCCTTACCAACTGGAACGGAAATGGCAGCGCCGGTGTCGACGACATCCAGACCACGCTTCAGGCCTTCGGTCGAGCCCATCGCAATGGTACGAACCACGCCGTCGCCCAGCTGCTGCTGAACTTCCAGGGTGGTTTCCGCGCCTTGTACTTTCAGCGCGTTGTATACACTCGGCACGACGTCACGTGGGAATTCCACGTCGATGACGGCGCCGATGATTTGAACGATACGTCCGCTACTCATAGCTGGATCCTCTGAATATGTGAACCGTTAAACCGCGGCAGCGCCGCCGACGATTTCCGAGATCTCCTGGGTGATCGCAGCCTGACGCGCCTTGTTGTAGATCAACTGAAGCTCTTTGATCAAATCACCGGCGTTGTCTGTGGCGTTCTTCATGGCGATCATCCGGGCCGCTTGTTCAGCAGCGTTGTTCTCGACCACCGCCTGGTACACCTGCGACTCCACGTAACGCACCATCAAGCCGTCCAGCAGCTCTTTTGCGTCGGGTTCATACAGGTAATCCCAGTGATGCTTGAGATCCTGATCCGGGGTTGCCACCAACGGTACCAATTGCTCGACCGTTGGCTTCTGGGTCATGGTGTTGATGAACTTGTTCGAAACCACCGAGAGGCGATCGATACGGCCGTCCAGGTAGGCGTCCAGCATCACTTTGACGGAGCCGATCAAATCGTTGATCGATGGCTCTTCGCCCAGGTGGCTGATCGCGGCTACAACGTTGCCGCCAAAGATGCGGAAGAAAGTCGCACCCTTGCTGCCGATCACGCACAGGTCGATTTCCACGCCCTGTTCGCGGTTTTCGTTCATGTCCTTGACCAGGGCCTTGAACAGGTTGGTATTCAAGCCACCGCACAGACCACGGTCACTGCTCACCACGATATAACCGGCGCGCTTTACAGGGCGCTCGATCATGAACGGGTGACGGTATTCCGGGTTGGCGTTGGCCAGATGACCGATCACCTGGCGGATACGCTCCGCGTAAGGACGGCTAGCAGCCATGCGCAGTTGTGCCCTGCGCATCTTGCTGACCGCCACTTTCTCCATGGCGCTGGTAATTTTTTGCGTGCTTTTGATGCTCGCAATCTTACTGCGAATCTCTTTTGCGCCTGCCATGTATCACCTATCAGGTTAGCAAGCGGGGGCCAGAGCCCCCGCTGCGGCTTACCAGGTCTGGGTGGCCTTGAACTTCTCGATACCGGCTTTCAGGCCTGCGTCGATTTCGTCGTTGAAGTCACCCTTCACGTTGATCTTCGCCATCAGTTCAGCGTGATCACGGTTGAAGAAGGCGATCAGTGCTTGCTCGAAGCTGCCGATCTTGGAGACTTCTACGTCGGTCAGGAAGCCACGCTCAGCGGCGTACAGCGACAGAGCCATGTCCGCGATGGACATCGGCGCGTACTGCTTCTGCTTCATCAGCTCGGTTACGCGCTGACCATGCTCCAGCTGCTTGCGGGTCGCTTCGTCCAGATCGGAAGCGAACTGGGCGAATGCAGCCAGTTCACGGTACTGAGCCAGTGCGGTACGAATACCACCGGACAGCTTCTTGATGATCTTGGTCTGAGCGGCACCACCTACACGGGATACCGAAACACCGGCGTTCACTGCAGGGCGGATGCCCGAGTTGAACATGGCCGATTCCAGGAAGATCTGACCGTCGGTGATGGAAATCACGTTGGTCGGAACGAACGCGGAAACGTCGCCAGCCTGGGTTTCGATGATCGGCAGAGCGGTCAGGGAACCGGTTTTGCCAGTCACAGCGCCGTTGGTGAACTTCTCGACGTATTCTTCCGAAACGCGCGATGCACGCTCCAGCAGACGGGAGTGGAGATAGAACACGTCGCCTGGGTACGCTTCACGTCCTGGTGGACGGCGCAGCAGCAGGGAGATCTGACGGTAGGCAACGGCCTGCTTGGACAGGTCATCGTAAACGATCAGGGCGTCTTCACCGCGGTCACGGAAGAACTCGCCCATGGTGCAACCGGCGTATGGCGCCAGGAATTGCAGTGCGGCGGATTCCGAAGCACTGGCAACTACCACGATGGTGTTGGCCAGGGCGCCGTTTTCTTCCAGCTTGCGAACGATGTTGGCAACGGTGGAACGCTTCTGGCCGACAGCAACATAAACACAGAAAATACCGGAGTCTTTCTGGTTGATGATGGCGTCGATGGCCATGGCGGTCTTGCCGATCTGACGGTCGCCAATGATCAGCTCACGCTGGCCACGGCCGACTGGGATCATGGCGTCGACGGATTTGTAGCCAGTCTGTACAGGCTGGTCTACCGACTTACGCCAGATCACGCCTGGAGCAACTTTTTCGACCGCGTCGGTCTGGGTGTTGCCCAGAGGACCTTTGCCGTCGATCGGGTTGCCCAGTGCGTCGACGACGCGCCCCAGCAGTTCCTTACCAACCGGAACTTCCAGGATGCGGCCGGTGCACTTGGCGCTCATGCCTTCGGCGAGGGTGTCGTATGCACCCAGGATCACTGCACCTACGGAGTCTTGCTCCAGGTTCAGGGCCATGCCGTAGACGCCGCCCGGGAACTCGATCATTTCGCCGTACATGACGTCGGCCAGACCGTGGATCCGCACGATACCGTCGGAAACCGAAACGACGGTACCTTCGTTACGGGCTTGGGAGCTCACATCGAGGTTGTCGATGCGGCCCTTGATGATTTCACTAATTTCGGAAGGATTGAGTTGCTGCATTGCTCTGCTGCCCCTTCAAACTCAAGATTTCAATGCTTCGGCCAGTTTCGCGATCTTGCCGCGAACAGAGCCATCGATTACCAGGTCACCAGCGCGGATGACGACGCCGCCAATCAGGCTGGCATCCTCCGACGCGTGCAGGCGCACTTCCTGGCCTAACCGTGCACTGAGAACCTTGGCGAGTTTGTCTTGCTGTTCTTGGTTCAACGCGAAGGCACTGGTGACTTCCACGTCCACGGATTTCTCTTGCTCGGCCTTGTACAGGTCGAACAGAGCGGCAATCTCCGGCAGAAGCAGGAGACGGTCGTTTTCCGCGGCAACATGAATGAAATTCTGTGCCTGTGCATTGAACTTGTCACCGCACACGTCAATGAACGTGGCGGCCTTTTCTGCGCTCGTCAGTCGCGGGGCCTTGAGCAGGCGCTGCATGGTGTCGTCTTGCGACACCGCAGCAGCCAGGCCGAGCATGGCTGACCAATTGGCCAGTTGCTGATGGGCCTGGGCATGCTCAAAGGCAGCCTTAGCGTAAGGTCGGGCCAACGTGGTCAGTTCTGCCATGATCGCCCTCGCTTAAATTTCAGCGGCCAGTTTGTTAACCAGCTCCGCATGCGCGTTTTGATCGATTGTGGCGCCAAGGATCTTTTCAGCACCACCAACAGCCAGAGCACCCACTTGGGCACGCAGGGCGTCTTTAGCGCTGTTCAGTTCCTGTTCGATCTCGGCCAGAGCCTGAGCCTTCACACGGTCAGCTTCGACGCGGGCCTGGTCACGGGCTTCCTCGACAAGCTGAGCAGCGCGCTTCTTGCTTTGCTCAATGATTTCGGCTGCCTGTGCTTTAGCTTCACGCAGTTGCTGACCCGCTTTCTCTTGGGCCAGCTCCAGGTCGCGAGCTGCGCGGTTGGCAGCGTCCAAGCCGTCGGCAATCTTCTTTTGGCGCTCTTGCAGGGCAGTGATGACCGGAGGCCATACATACTTCATGCAGAAGAGTACAAAAATCAGAAAAGCAACGGATTGGCCAATCAGGGTTGCATTAATGTTCACGCCAACACCTCGCTCGGTCTTTATTCATACAGCCATCAACTCGTGGTGACGAGTGATTAGCCGGCGATCTGACCAACGAACGGATTCGCGAAGGTGAAGAACAGAGCGATACCAACACCGATCATGGTTACGGCGTCGAGCAGACCGGCAACGATGAACATTTTGACCTGCAGCATCGGAACCATTTCTGGCTGACGAGCAGCGCCTTCCAGGAATTTGCCGCCCAGCAGGCCGAAACCAATGGCGGTACCCAGAGCACCCAGGCCGATCAGCAGAGCAACAGCGATAGCGGTCAGACCAACTACAGTTTCCATCTTTCCTCCCGACTTTTACGTCGTATTGGTTAGGTTTTTAGTTTGAAGCGGTAAAACAAATCGTTTGGTACAGCATGCCCTTGCGGACTTTTTAAGCCCTCCCCCCAAACAGGCGGGGAAGGCTATCAGACACGCCAGGCGGTCTTAATGGTTATCTTCGTGGGCCATCGACAGGTAGACGATGGTCAGCATCATGAAGATGAAAGCTTGCAGGGTGATGATCAGGATGTGGAACACAGCCCACGCCCATTGCAGCACCACACCCAGGCCGCTGAGCCACAGCAGGCCGGAGCCGAACATTACAGCGATCAGGATGAACACCAGCTCGCCGGCATACATGTTGCCGAACAGACGCAGTGCCAGCGAGATCGGCTTGGCGATCAGGGTGACGAATTCCAGCAGGAAGTTGACCGGAATCAGCAGGATCTGCACGAAGATGTTCTTGCTGCCGAACGGGTGCAGGGTCAGCTCACCGATGAAGCCGCCCAGGCCCTTGACCTTGATGCTGTAGAAGATGATCAGGGCGAACACGCAGAAGGCCATGGCCAGGGTCGCGTTCGGGTCGGTGGTCGACACGGCGCGGAACGGAATGTGCGGGTCACCGGAGATCAGGATGGCCAGCTGAGGAATCCAGTCGACCGGTACCAGGTCGACGGCGTTCATCAGGAATACCCAGACGAAAATGGTCAGCGCCAGCGGTGCAATCACCGGGCTACGGCCGTGGAAGGAGTCCTTCACGCTGCCGTTGACGAAGTCCACCATCACTTCAACGAAGTTCTGCAGGCCGCCAGGCTGGCCGGAAGTCGCCTTCTTGGCCGCCATGCGGAAGATGAACAGGAAGATCAGACCCAGCGCGACGGACCAACCCAGGGTGTCCAGGTGGAACGCCCAGAAGCCCATTGCCTTGGCTTCTGCAGCCGAATGGGCGAAGCCCCAGCTGCCGTCTGGTAGTTGACCGTAGGTCAGGTTCTGCAAGTGGTGCTGGATATAGCCCGAAGCGGTTTCTGCTGCCATGGTTGCCTCAAACGCCCTAAGGTCTCGAAAGTCTTTTATTCATCAGCAGGGGCGCGAACCAGCTGACCAAAAGGGTCAACACGAAGACGCCGAATACTGCTAACGGCGCCAGTGGCTTCACTCCTGCGAAGGTCAGTGCAAAAAGCACTGCCGTCAAAATCATCTTGCCTGCCTCGCCAGCGTAAAACGACTTGACGATGGCTTGTGCCGCCCGAGCCCCGCTGAAGCGAAAAGCCTTCCAGGCGAAATACACATTGGGCAGCCAGGCAATCAAACCTCCGCAAAGGCCTGAATATCCACTGACCGCCCCTTTCCACTGCCACAACACCAAGGTTGCCAGCAGCAGTACGACGAATTGAGCCAGCAGTACCGGAAAAACCGCCCAGCGATGGAAAGGCAGGCGGTTTGGCGTGCGGATTTCCATCACAACTGCTCCTCGGAAGTCGACCAACAAGTCAGTTATGACTTGGCATAATTTGTGCCGACAAAATGCGCGCAGAGTATAGGGGTGGATTAACCCCTATTCAACTCTTCGGTAGTGATTTCCGACTGCGCGCTACAACAGCAATTGTTTCAGCGGATGTGAGCAAGCACGCCTTGCAACTCGTCAAGCGAGTTGTAGCGAATAACCAATTGGCCTTTTCCCTTGTTGCCATGACGGATCTGCACGGCGGAGCCCAGGCGCTCTGCGAGCCGCTGTTCAAGGCGTGCGATATCCGGATCAGGTTTGCTCTGTTCGACCGGATCAGGTTTGTCGCTGAGCCATTGGCGAACCAATGCCTCGGTTTGGCGCACGGTGAGGCCACGTGCGACAACATGACGCGCCCCCTCCTCCTGACGGCTTTCGTCCAGACCGAGCAATGCACGGGCATGGCCCATCTCCAGATCGCCATGGGCGAGCATGGTCTTGATCGCTTCGGGCAAGGTAATCAGGCGCAGCAAGTTGGCCACGGTTACCCGCGATTTGCCAACGGCGTCAGCCACCTGTTGCTGGGTGAGCTCGAATTCCTGCTGCAGCCGCTGCAGGGCCATGGCCTCTTCCAGCGGGTTGAGGTCTTCGCGCTGGATGTTCTCGATCAGCGCCATGGCGATGGCGGCTTCGTCCGGCACTTCGCGGACCATGGCCGGGATCGTGTCCAGGCCGGCCTGCTGGGTGGCGCGCCAACGGCGCTCGCCGGCGATGATCTCGTAACGGTTGTCGCCGATCGGGCGGACCACGATCGGCTGCATCACGCCATGAGTGCGAATCGAGTGCGCAAGCTCTTCCAGCGCCTCCGGGTCCATGTCCCGGCGTGGCTGGTACTTGCCACGCTGGATCAACTCGACCGGCAGGTGTTGCAGTTCTTTCTGGTCGATCTTCACAGCCTGCTCTTCGAGCGCGCTGACGGAAGGACCACTGAGCAGTGCATCCAACCCACGTCCGAGACCCCGTTTCTTGACGGCCATACGGATTCCTTAAGTTGTTTGTGCAGTGCGTGATTGACGGCGTTGACGGCGAACCAGTTCCCCAGCAAGGGCCAGATATGCCAGCGCGCCGCGCGATTGCTTGTCGTAAGCCAGGGCCGGCATGCCGAAGCTGGGGGCCTCGGCCAGGCGAATGTTGCGCGGAATGACCGTGTCGTACAGCTGCGGGCCAAAATGCTCTTTCAGCTGCGCCGAAACATCGTTGTTTAGGCTAAGGCGCGGATCGTACATGGTCCGCAGCAGGCCCTCGATCTTCAGCTCCGGGTTCAACCGGGCGGCGATGCGCTTGATGTTATCCACAAGGTCGCTGAGACCTTCCAGTGCGTAGTACTCGCACTGCATGGGGATAATCACGCCATCGGACGCGACCAGGGCGTTGAGCGTGAGCATCGACAGCGACGGCGGGCAGTCGATGAGGATGTAGTCATAGTTCTCACGGATGGGTGCCAGAGCGTTGCGCAGGCGGCTCTCCTTGACCTGCATTTCCAGCAGCACCACTTCGGCGGCGGTCAGGTCGCGGTTGGCCGGCAGCAGCTGGAAGCCTCCGTGTTCGGAGTAATGCATGGCCTGGGCCAGGTCGCATTCCCCGATGAGCAGGTCGTAGACCGAGTGCTCGAGCTCGTGCTTGTCCACGCCGCTGCCCATGGTGGCGTTGCCTTGCGGATCGAGGTCGATCAGCAGCACACGACGCTTGGTCGCGGCCAGCGAGGCGGCGAGATTGATACAGGTGGTGGTCTTGCCTACACCACCTTTCTGGTTCGCGATTGCGAATACCTTAGCCATTGATGCGCGTGTTCCCAGTCATGCCTTGCGGCGCAGTATCAGCAGATGGCGCTGGCCCTGGCAACCCGGAACGGTCAGGGCCTGTTCGCTTTCCACTGTGAAGTCTGCGGGCAATGCTACCAGTTCATCGGCAGGATGCAGCCCCTTCA
Organism: Pseudomonas sp. NBRC 111140; assembly: GCF_001320885.1. Classification (NCBI taxonomy): domain Bacteria; kingdom Pseudomonadati; phylum Pseudomonadota; class Gammaproteobacteria; order Pseudomonadales; family Pseudomonadaceae; genus Pseudomonas; species Pseudomonas sp. NBRC 111140. The sequence continues at coordinate 38,985 of NZ_BCBQ01000024.1, read as the reverse complement.
TTGCAAGCCATTGCGTCCCGGTGTCGCCCAAGTGGCGGGTCCAGTTGGTGAAGTTCTCCATGCTGCTGAAGGCGCGGGAGATGATTCCGTCGAACGGTTGTGCCGGCTGGAAGGCTTCCACTCGACTGTGGATAACCGTGAGGTTGTCCAGCTTCAACTCCATTTTCACCTGGGTCAGGAAGCGCGTCTTCTTGCCATTGGCGTCCAGCACGGTCACCCGCTTGTGCGGATGCAGGATAGCCAACGGGATGCCAGGCATGCCACCGCCACTGCCGACGTCCAGCCAATTGTCACGCTCGTTGTGGATAAACGACATGACGCTGAGGCTGTCCAGCAGGTGACGCGACACCATCTCATCCGGGTCGCGCACGGCGGTGAGGTTGTAGGCTTTGTTCCATTTGATCAGCAGGGCCAGGTAGCCGAGCAGCTTTTCGTGATGCTCTGCGCTCAGCTCGACTCCGAGCTGCCGTGCACCTGTGGACAACTCTTCAGCGTGTTGCGGGGTGACCAGGGAACTCAAGCGCTTTGCTCCAATTCGCGGCCAGCGCCGCGTTTTTTCAAGTGAATCAGCAACAGGGAAATCGCCGCCGGGGTCACGCCCGGGATGCGCGAAGCCTGGCCCAGGGTTTCTGGGCGGGTTTGTCCCAGTTTGCCCTGGATCTCCTTGGACAGGCCGGAAATGGTCGAGTAGTCGATATCCACAGGCAGGCGCGTGTCTTCGCTGGCGCGCAGGCGGGCGATCTCATCTTGCTGGCGGTCGATGTAGCCGGCGTACTTGGTACGGATTTCGACCTGCTCGGCGACCTGTGGATCGATTGCTTCACCGCCAGTCGCCTCGATCAGGCCTGCGTAGTCGATTTCTGGGCGAGCGAGCAGGTTGAGCAGGCTGTATTCGTGGCTGAGCGGGGTACCGAACTTATCCACAATGGCCTGGCCTTGCTCGGTGTTCGGGCGTACCCAGGTCGACTTCAGGCGCTGTTCCTCACGCTCGATACCGTCGCGCTTGGCGCAGAAAGCAGCCCAACGCTGGTCATCGATCAGGCCCAGCTCGCGACCTTTTTCGGTCAAGCGCAAGTCGGCGTTGTCTTCGCGCAGGATCAAGCGGTACTCGGCACGCGAGGTGAACATGCGGTACGGCTCCTGGGTACCTAGGGTAATCAGGTCGTCGACCAGTACACCGATGTACGCCTCGTCGCGGCGCGGGCACCAGCTGTCGCGGCCCTGCGCACGCAGTGCGGCGTTGGTCCCGGCCAGCAGGCCCTGGGCACCGGCTTCTTCGTAACCGGTGGTGCCGTTGATCTGCCCGGCGAAGAACAGGCCGCCGATGACTTTGGTCTCAAGGCTGTACTTCAGGTCACGCGGGTCGAAGTAGTCGTACTCGATGGCATAGCCAGGGCGCACGATGTGGGCGTTTTCCATACCGCGGATCGAACGCACCAGCTCCAGTTGCACGTCGAACGGCAGCGACGTGGAAATACCGTTGGGGTACAGCTCATGGGTGGTCAGGCCTTCCGGCTCGATGAACACCTGGTGGCTGTCCTTGTCGGCGAAGCGGTGAATCTTGTCTTCGATCGATGGGCAATAACGCGGGCCGACACCTTCGATCACACCCGAGTACATCGGCGAACGGTCGAGGTTCGACGCGATGATCTCGTGGGTGCGTGCATTGGTGTGGGTAATCCAGCAGCTCACCTGACGGGGATGCATTTCGGCATTGCCCATGAACGACATCACCGGGATCGGTGTATCGCCTGGCTGCTCGGTCATCACCGAGAAGTCCACCGAGCGGCCGTCGATGCGTGGCGGGGTCCCGGTTTTCAGGCGGCCTACACGCAGCGGCAGTTCACGCATGCGGTGGGCCAAGGCGATCGAGGGTGGATCGCCGGCACGGCCGCCGGAATGGTTTTGCAGACCAATGTGGATAAGGCCGCCGAGGAAGGTACCGGTCGTCAATACCACCGATTCGGCGAAGAAACGCAGACCCATCTGGGTCACCACACCTTTGACCTGGTCCTGCTCGACGATCAGGTCGTCGCAGGACTGCTGGAATATCCACAGGTTCGGCTGGTTTTCAAGGATTTCACGCACCACCGCCTTGTAGATGGCGCGGTCGGCCTGTGCACGGGTGGCGCGTACGGCCGGGCCCTTGCGGTTGTTCAAAACGCGGAACTGGATGCCGCTCTTGTCGGTGGCCAGCGCCATGGCGCCGCCTAGGGCATCGATCTCTTTGACCAGATGGCTTTTGCCAATACCGCCGATGGCGGGGTTGCAGCTCATGTGACCGAGGGTTTCCACGTTATGGGTCAACAGCAGGGTTTTCACACCCATGCGTGCAGACGCAAGCGCAGCCTCGGTACCGGCATGGCCGCCGCCGATGACGATCACTTCAAAACGGGAAGGGAAATCCACCACGCACCTCGTGCCTGTTTTTGCGAATAGAAAAGGTAAGCCGACAAGTATAGGGACTTCACACCCTTTAAAGAAACCGTCTGAGCAAATTTTGACCAGTCTGTGGATGAGTGGTGCACAACAGAAATCAACAAGAAGAAATTTATAAAAGCTTTGTTTTTATTTTTATTCTTATGCACAAGGATATCTGTGGATAAATCCTCGTAGGCTAGGAATGACGCTGTGTAGAGGAAAATTAAACCCTGTGTCTGGAGTGCCATGAGGGCTTTGGATAACGTCATTTAGCCTGTGGATTAAATGACGTTTTACCCACAGGCGGTTTTGCCCTCAGAAAAAAAGCCTGCTTATCAACTGAGCTGAAAGCGGGTTTTCCACAGGGCTCCTGAGTACGGTTTTCAGACAGGTCCGCTTGCACAGGTACTCGGGACACCGGACTACAGTCATCTCCTGCAACGAATTTCAGGCAAAAAAAAGCCGCTCCCGAAGAAGCGGCGCTTGGCCTTGCCTGGCTGTGGATTACTTGCCGATGCAGAAGCTGGAGAAAATCCGCCCCAGCAGGTCATCCGAGCTGAATGCCCCGGTAATTTCCCCCAGGGCATGCTGTGCCTGGCGCAAGTCTTCAGCCAGGAGCTCTCCTGCGCCCGCCAAGGTCAATTGGGCACGGCCGTGCTCCAGATGCTCGCTAGCCTGGCGCAAGGCATCCAGGTGGCGCCGGCGGGCACTGAAGCCACTCTCTGCTGTCTGTTCGTAACCCATACAGGCCTTGAGATGGTCGCGCAGCAGTTGCAACCCCGTGTCGTCGCCCTTGGCGCTGAGGGTAATGGTCACATGGCCGTCATCGCACTGCTCCAGCCCTACGTGCTCACCACTCAGATCAGCCTTGTTACGAATCAGCGTGACCTTGGCCGGGTCTGGCCGCTGGTCGAGAAACTCGGGCCACAGCGCGAATGGGTCGCTTGCTTCGGGCGCGGTGGAGTCGACCACCAGCAGCACACGATCAGCCTCGCCAATGGCCTTCAGGGCGCGTTCCACACCGATTTTCTCCACATGGTCATCGGTATCACGCAAACCGGCGGTATCGACCACATGCAGCGGCATACCGTCGATGTGGATATGTTCACGCAGGATGTCCCGGGTGGTGCCGGCGATATCGGTGACGATGGCTGCTTCCCGACCGGCCAGCTGGTTCAGCAAGCTTGATTTTCCAGCATTGGGCCGGCCGGCGATAACCACAGTCATACCGTCACGCAGCAATGCCCCCTGCCCGGCCTCACGCTGCACGGTGGATAACTCGCCGCGCACAGCATCGAGCATCGACAGTACGTGGCCATCGGCGAGAAAGTCGATTTCCTCCTCAGGGAAGTCGATCGCCGCCTCGACGTAGATGCGCAGGGCAATCAAGGCCTCGGTCAGGCTGTGCACACGCTTGGAGAATTCCCCCTGCAGCGAGCGCAGGGCATTGCGCGCCGCCTGGCTGGAACTGGCCTCGATCAGGTCGGCGATGGCTTCTGCCTGAGCCAGGTCGAGCTTGTCGTTGAGGAACGCGCGCTCGCTGAATTCACCCGGCCGGGCGAGCCGGCACCCCACTTGTACACAGCGCTGCAGCAGCATGTCGAGGACCACTGGGCCGCCATGGCCCTGCAGTTCGAGCACGTCCTCACCCGTGAACGAATTCGGCCCAGGGAAGAACAGCGCTATCCCTTCGTCCAGCACAAGCCCGTCATCGTCGCGGAACGGGCCGTAATGGGCATGCCGCGGGGTCAGCGTGCGACCGGTGATCAACTGGCCTGCCTTGCCAGCCAAGGGGCCGGACAGCCTGACAATACCTACACCACCGCGGCCTTGGGCGGTGGCGATGGCGGCGATGGTTTCACGCACAGTGTTCATGCTCGAAAGCCTCTACGACAAATACGACAGATAGCAAAAACGCCCCACTAGGGGGCGTTTTTTATTCACAGGCTAGCGTACTAGCCCGTCAAGCAGCAGCTTTTTTGGTAGCTGCTTCGATACGGCGAGTGATGTACCACTGCTGCGAAATCGACAGGCAGTTGTTCACAACCCAGTACAGCACCAGACCGGCCGGGAACCACAGGAAGAAGAAGGTGAAGATGATCGGCATCATTTTCATCACCTTGGCCTGCATCGGATCCGGCGGCGTCGGGTTCAGGCGCTGCTGGATGAACATGGTGGCGCCCATGATGATCGGCAGGATGAAGAACGGATCCTTGATCGACAGGTCGGTAATCCACAGCATCCACGGAGCCTGGCGCATTTCCACGCTTTCCAGCAGTACCCAGTACAAGGCCAGGAAGACCGGCATCTGTACCAGGATCGGCAGGCAGCCGCCCAGCGGGTTGATCTTCTCTTTCTTGTACAGCTCCATCATCGCCTGGGACATCTTCTGGCGATCGTCACCGAAGCGTTCCTTCAGGGCGGCGAGCTTAGGTGCAACGGCACGCATACGGGCCATGGAGCGGTAGCTGGCAGCCGACAGAGGGAAGAACAGGCCTTTGATCAGCATGGTCAGCACGATGATCGACCAGCCCCAGTTACCCAGGAGGCTGTGGATATGTTGTAGCAGCCAGAAGATCGGTTGGGCGATGAACCACAGGAAGCCGTAGTCGACGGTCAGTTCCAGGCCTGGGGACAACTCTTTCAGCTTGGACTGAATCTTCGGGCCGGCGTACAGCATGGCGCTGGTTTCGACCTTGCCGCCAGCAGGCACGCTGATTACGGGGCCAGTGTAGCCAATGATGTAGTTACCCTGGCTGTCCTTGCGGGTCTGAACAACGTTGTTGTCCGACTTGGCCGGAATCCAGGCGGTGACGAAGTAGTGCTGCAGCCAGGCAACCCAGCCACCGGACACATTTTCTTTCAAACCACCTTTGTCGATGTCCTTCATCGAGACCTTTTTGTAAGGCTCGGAAGCTGTCCACAGGGCTGCACCCAGGTAGGTCGCAGTACCGGTGGCGGTGCTGGAAGAAGGATCGCCGCTGGCGTCACGCTTGAGCTGGGCAAACATGTTGCCGCTCCAGGCCTGGCCGCTCTGGTTGTCGATCAGGTAGCTGACATTCAGGTCGTACTCACCGCGCTTGAAGCTGAAGCGCTTGATGTAGTTGACACCGTTGTCGCTGAACTTCAGGTCGACCACCAGTTGTTCCTGGCCGTCGGCCAGCTGGTAGCTCTTCTGCTCGGCGGCATACAGCGGGCGACCGCTGGCGCGGGCATCCGGGCCGTTGGCGCCGGTCAGGCCGCTTTGTGCCAGGTAAACACGCTCACCACCATTGTCGAACAACTGGAACGGAATGTCCGGGTGGTCTTGACGGCGTGGGTACTTCGGCAGGTTCAACTGGACGATGTCACCACCGACCGGATCGATAGCCAGTTCCAGAACGTCGGTCTTGACTCGGATCAGGTCCTTGCTGAGTGCGACCGGTGCCAGTTCGGCAGGGCTCGATTCGGCGTTGGCGCTCGGTACATCGGCGCTGGCACCGTTGTTACCGGCCGGCACGCCATCGGGCAAGCCCGGAGCAACAGTGCTGGCAGCAGTATTCTGAGTCGGCAGGGCAGCCTGGCCGTAGTCATCGTTCCACTTCAGGACCATGACGTAGGACACGACTGCCAGCGCGGCGATCAGGATCGTGCGTTTAATATCCATGATTACTCGGCTATCGAAGAAGTTCGGGAGGAAGGAGCGGGTGGAACGGGGTCGAAACCGCCGTCATTCCACGGATGACAACGCCCCAGGCGACGAACGGCCAGCCACCCACCACGCCAGAGGCCATGGTTTTCAATGGCTTCATATGCGTAACAGGAGCAACTGGGGAAAAAACGACAGTGATTGGCCATCAGTGGACTAATGGCGTAACGGTAAAACTGGATCGGAACGAGTGCCAGTTTACGCATCTTGGCTGTCTACCCCTGCGGAATTGGCGGTGGCTGCTGGTGTTGGCCGGCTGCGCGCCAGGCGTTTCCAGAGCTTGCCAAAGTGTTGGTGCAATTCCGGGTTTTCAATCTCACCCAATCCCTTGCGCGCGACGATCACGATGTCCAGGCCGGCAAGCGATTGCTGGTTCAGACGAAAGGAATCGCGCATCAAGCGCTTGAGGCGGTTGCGTTGAACGGCGAGCTTGACGCTCTTCTTGCCGATTACCAGGCCTAGGCGTGGATGATCGAGGCCGTTCTCGCGAGCAAGGATCAGCAGGTTTTTCCCTGGAACCTTGCCGGTTGGGGAGTCGAAGACCGCTTTGAAATGCCGGGGTGTAAGCAGTCGCTTTTCCCGACTGAAGTCCTGACTCACCACCTGTGCCGAAAAATCAAATGGCCAGACGCTTACGGCCTTTGGCACGACGACGCGACAGAACAGCACGGCCGTTCTTGGTAGCCATACGGGCACGGAAACCGTGGGTGCGGGCGCGCTTGATGGTGCTTGGTTGGAAAGTACGTTTCATGGCGTGTTACCTGGTTTGTCGACGACGGGCCGGGATGGCCCCCTTTTTAAGAGACCGGCGATTCTAGAGAAAGCAAGCCCATAGGTCAATTTCCAACCAGTCATTCCATATAGAGCGTGTGATGGACGGTGCCTGTTCGATCATCCCCAAGGGGTCCTTGATCGGACACACGAATCGGGGACAACATGAAAAAAAAGAAGAGACATATAAAAAGCTTTTCTGAAGAACTTATAAATCTTAAGTGGATAACCTTCTGTGGATAACCTTCTACAGGCCTTGAAAACCGGGATGTACAGAGTTTTGAAACCTTGTTCTCAACCGGTGCTGCGCTTGTTTTCATCGTGATCGAAAGCTGTGGATTAAAATGGTGATTATCCACAGGTGATTTATCAACAGGCAGGCACCCAGGGTTGTGCATAGCCCTCATGGCTGCTTATCCACAGGGCTTATGCACAGTGCCAGAATGACGTTTTGGTCGATAAATGGCTGTTTTGTCTTGGATCCTAACGTGTCCACATGTGGATAACTGGACGCTCGACCGGTACAATGGCGGTTTGTTTTTGCCTCATCCGGCTTTCAAACTCAGGGGATATCCGTGTCAGTGGAACTTTGGCAGCAGTGCGTGGAGCTTCTGCGCGATGAACTGCCTGCCCAGCAATTCAACACCTGGATCCGTCCGCTACAGGTCGAAGCCGAAGGCGACGAGTTGCGCGTCTATGCGCCTAACCGTTTCGTTCTCGATTGGGTCAATGAAAAATACCTAGGGCGCTTGCTCGAGCTGTTGGGCGAAAACGGCAGCGGCATTGCACCTGCCCTTTCCTTATTAATAGGTAGCCGCCGCAGTTCGGCTCCCCGGGCTGCGCCTAACGCGCCGGTCAGCGCCGCCGTGGCGGCCTCGCTGGCGCAGACCCAGGCACACAAAGCTGCCCCGACACCAGCAGCGGTCGAGCCAATTGCTGTGGCCGCAGCCGAGCCGGTGCTGGTCGACGAACTGGCCGAGCCGTCTTCACGTGACAGCTTCGATGCCATGGCCGAGCCCGCTTCGGCACCTGCCAGTAGTGGCCGCGCCGAACAGCGCACCGTGCAGGTTGAAGGCGCGCTCAAGCACACCAGTTACCTGAACCGTACCTTTACCTTCGACACTTTCGTTGAAGGTAAGTCGAACCAGCTGGCGCGCGCGGCTGCCTGGCAGGTGGCGGACAACCCCAAGCATGGCTACAACCCGCTGTTCCTTTATGGCGGCGTGGGCCTGGGTAAAACCCACCTTATGCATGCTGTGGGTAACCACCTGCTCAAGAAAAACCCGAATGCCAAGGTGGTCTACCTGCATTCGGAGCGCTTCGTTGCGGACATGGTCAAAGCGCTGCAGCTCAATGCCATCAACGAATTCAAGCGTTTCTACCGTTCGGTGGATGCGTTGCTGATCGACGATATCCAGTTCTTCGCCCGCAAAGAGCGCTCGCAGGAAGAGTTTTTCCACACCTTCAACGCTCTGCTTGAGGGTGGCCAGCAGGTGATCCTTACCTCTGACCGCTACCCCAAAGAGATCGAAGGCCTGGAAGAGCGGCTGAAGTCGCGCTTTGGTTGGGGCCTGACGGTGGCTGTCGAGCCACCGGAGCTGGAAACCCGCGTGGCAATCCTGATGAAAAAGGCCGACCAGGCCAAGGTCGAGCTGCCGCATGATGCCGCGTTCTTCATTGCCCAGCGCATTCGCTCCAACGTACGGGAGCTGGAAGGCGCACTGAAGCGGGTGATTGCCCATTCGCACTTCATGGGCCGCGATATCACCATCGAGCTGATCCGTGAATCGCTGAAGGACCTGCTGGCGCTGCAGGATAAATTGGTCAGTGTGGATAATATTCAGCGAACCGTCGCCGAGTACTACAAGATCAAAATCTCCGATCTGCTGTCCAAGCGGCGTTCGCGTTCTGTCGCACGGCCACGTCAGGTGGCCATGGCCCTCTCCAAGGAGTTGACCAACCACAGCCTGCCGGAAATCGGCGACATGTTTGGTGGCCGCGACCATACGACCGTGCTGCACGCCTGCCGCAAGATCAACGAACTGAAGGAATCCGACGCGGACATCCGCGAGGACTACAAGAACCTGCTGCGGACGCTGACGACCTGATGGCCGTCTGCGCAGCTAATTGAAGGCAAGGGACTAGACCATGCATTTCACCATTCAACGCGAAGCCCTGTTGAAACCCCTGCAACTGGTCGCCGGTGTCGTCGAGCGCCGTCAGACCTTGCCGGTCCTGTCCAACGTATTGCTGGTCGTGCAAGGCCAGCAACTGTCGTTGACCGGTACCGACCTGGAAGTCGAGCTGGTAGGCCGGGTGCAACTGGAAGAGCCGGCCGAGCCTGGCGAAATCACTGTCCCGGCGCGTAAGCTGATGGACATCTGCAAAAGCCTGCCGAACGACGCCCTGATCGATATCAAGGTCGATGAGCAGAAATTGTTGGTCAAGGCCGGCCGCAGCCGCTTTACGCTGTCGACCCTGCCAGCCAATGACTTCCCGACCGTGGAAGAAGGCCCGGGCTCGCTGACCTGCAACCTTGAGCAGAGCAAGCTGCGCCGCCTGATCGAGCGCACCAGCTTCGCCATGGCCCAGCAGGATGTTCGTTATTACCTCAACGGCATGCTGCTTGAGGTTTCCCGCAACACCCTGCGTGCGGTATCCACCGATGGTCACCGTCTGGCGCTCTGCTCCATGACTGCGCCGATCGAGCAGGATGATCGCCATCAGGTCATCGTGCCACGTAAAGGTATCCTGGAGTTGGCGCGCCTGCTGACTGACCCGGAAGGCATGGTCAGCATCGTCCTGGGCCAGCACCACATACGCGCCACAACTGGCGAGTTCACCTTTACCTCCAAGCTGGTGGACGGCAAGTTCCCGGACTACGAGCGCGTCCTGCCAAAAGGCGGCGACAAGCTGGTGGTCGGCGATCGTCAGGCACTGCGTGAAGCCTTCAGCCGTACGGCGATTCTTTCCAATGAAAAGTACCGCGGTATTCGCCTGCAACTGGCGGCTGGCCAACTGAAGATCCAGGCGAACAACCCCGAGCAGGAAGAAGCTGAAGAAGAAATCAGCGTGGGCTACGAAGGCAGTTCGCTGGAAATTGGCTTCAACGTCAGCTACCTGCTGGACGTGCTGGGCGTGATGACTACCGAGCAAGTTCGTCTGATCCTGTCCGATTCCAACAGCAGTGCACTGCTGCAGGAAGCTGGCAATGACGATTCTTCCTACGTTGTCATGCCGATGCGCCTGTAACCTGTAGCAGGCGAAATGTCCCTTCGACGTATCATGGTCACCGCGGTGCGCAACTTGCACCCGGTGACACTCTTACCCTCCCCCCGAATCAACATCCTTTACGGCGCCAACGGTAGCGGCAAGACCAGCGTGCTTGAAGCTGTGCACTTGCTCGGGCTGGCACGTTCATTTCGCAGTAGTCGCCTGAACCCGGTCATCCAGTACGAACAGCCTGCCTGTACCGTATTTGGTGAAGTCGAGTTGACCGAAGGCGGCACCTGCAAACTGGGTGTATCCCGAGAGCGCCAGGGGGAGTTCACTATCCGCATCGATGGTCAGAATGCGCGCAGTGCCGCGCAACTGGCAGAGCTGCTGCCGCTTCAGCTTATCAACCCAGACAGTTTCCGGTTGTTGGAAGGTGCCCCGAAAATACGCCGCCAGTTCCTTGATTGGGGGGTGTTCCACGTGGAACCTCGTTTTCTGCCAGCCTGGCAACGGCTGCAGAAGGCGCTGCGGCAGCGGAACTCATGGTTGCGTCATGGTACACTTGACCCAGCTTCGCAAGCCGCCTGGGACCGGGAATTGTGCCTGGCCAGCGCGGAAATAGATGAATACCGTCGCAACTACATCAAGGCCTTGAAGCCTGTCTTCGAGCGAACCCTGAGCGAACTGGTCGAGCTGGACGGGTTGACCCTAAGCTACTACCGAGGCTGGGACAAGGACCGGGAACTGCAAGAAGTACTCGCATCCTCTCTCCTTCGCGATCAGCAGATGGGCCATACCCAGGCCGGTCCGCAGCGTGCTGATCTGCGTCTTCGCCTGGCTGGCAACAACGCAGCTGACATCCTGTCGCGTGGTCAGCAGAAGCTTGTGGTATGCGCACTGCGCATTGCTCAAGGCCACCTCGTTAGTCAGGCTCGCCGCGGTCATTGTATTTATCTCGTGGATGACTTGCCGTCCGAACTGGACGACCAGCATCGCCGCGCGCTGTGTCGCTTGCTTGAAGAATTACGCTGCCAGGTGTTCATCACCTGTGTAGATCACGAATTACTGAGGGAAGGCTGGCAGACGGAAACGCCAGTTGCTTTGTTCCACGTGGAACAAGGCCGTATCACCCAGACCCACGACCATCGGGAGTGAAGGCATGAGCGAAAATCAAACGTACGACTCCTCCAGCATCAAAGTGCTGAAAGGTTTGGATGCCGTACGCAAGCGTCCCGGCATGTACATTGGCGACACCGATGATGGTAGCGGCCTGCACCACATGGTCTTCGAGGTGGTCGACAACTCGATCGACGAAGCCCTCGCCGGGCACTGCGATGACATCACCGTCATCATCCACACGGACGAATCCATCAGCGTGCGCGACAACGGTCGTGGCATTCCGGTCGACGTGCATAAAGAAGAAGGCGTTTCTGCGGCAGAGGTCATCATGACCGTACTGCACGCCGGCGGTAAGTTCGACGACAACTCCTACAAAGTATCCGGCGGTCTGCACGGTGTAGGTGTATCGGTTGTTAACGCCCTGTCCGAGAAGCTGGTTCTGACCGTTCGCCGTAGCGGCAAGATCTGGGAACAGACCTACGTTCACGGTGTTCCACAAGCGCCTATGGCGGTTGTCGGTGACAGCGAAACCACTGGTACCCACATCCACTTCAAGCCATCGGCTGAAACCTTCAAGAATATTCACTTCAGCTGGGACATCCTGGCCAAGCGTATTCGTGAGTTGTCTTTCCTCAACTCGGGCGTTGGCATTCTGCTGAAGGATGAGCGCAGCGGTAAGGAAGAGTTCTTCAAGTACGAAGGCGGCCTGCGCGCGTTCGTCGAGTACCTGAACACCAACAAGACGCCGGTCAACTCCCAGGTATTCCACTTCAACGTCCAGCGCGACGATGGCGTGGGTGTTGAGGTCGCTCTGCAGTGGAACGACAGCTTCAACGAAAACCTGCTGTGCTTCACCAACAACATTCCGCAGCGTGACGGAGGTACCCACTTGGTGGGCTTCCGGTCCTCGCTGACCCGTAGCTTGAACAGCTACATCGAGCAGGAAGGCTTGGCCAAGAAGAACAAGGTGGCAACCACCGGCGACGACGCCCGTGAAGGCCTGACCGCGATCATCTCGGTGAAGGTGCCGGACCCCAAGTTCAGCTCGCAGACCAAGGACAAGCTGGTCTCCTCGGAGGTGAAAACCGCCGTGGAACAAGAGATGAACAAGTACTTCGCCGACTTCCTGCTGGAAAACCCGAACGAGGCCAAGGCCGTCGTTGGCAAGATGATCGACGCCGCCCGCGCCCGTGAAGCCGCGCGTAAAGCCCGTGAGATGACTCGCCGCAAAGGGGCGCTGGATATCGCTGGCCTGCCGGGCAAGTTGGCGGATTGCCAAGAGAAGGACCCTGCCCTCTCTGAACTGTACCTGGTGGAGGGTGACTCCGCGGGTGGCTCGGCCAAGCAAGGTCGTAACCGTCGTACCCAGGCGATCCTGCCGTTGAAGGGTAAAATCCTCAACGTCGAGAAAGCGCGTTTCGACAAGATGATCTCGTCCCAGGAAGTGGGCACGCTGATCACTGCGCTGGGCTGCGGTATTGGCCGCGAAGAGTACAACATCGACAAACTGCGTTATCACAACATCATCATCATGACCGATGCTGACGTTGACGGTTCGCACATCCGTACCCTGCTGCTGACCTTCTTCTTCCGTCAGTTGCCGGAGCTGGTCGAGCGCGGCTACATCTACATTGCCCAGCCACCGTTGTACAAGGTGAAGAAGGGCAAGCAGGAGCAGTACATCAAGGACGACGAGGCCATGGAAGAGTACATGACCCAGTCGGCCCTGGAGGATGCCAGCCTGCACCTGGACGAATCGGCACCTGCGGTTTCCGGTGTGCAGCTGGAAGCACTGGTGAATGAGTTCCGTAGCGTAATGAAGACGCTCAAGCGCCTGTCGCGCTTGTATCCGGAAGAGCTGACCGAGCACTTCATCTACCTGCCGGAGGTGACCCTGGAGCAGTTGGGTGACCACGCGGTGATGCAAGCCTGGCTGGCTAAGTTCCAGGAGCGTCTGAACAGCAGCCAGAAGTCTGGCCTGGTTTACAAAGCCAGCCTGCGCGAAGACAAAGAGCGCAACGTATGGCTGCCAGAAGTGGAAGTCACCTCTCACGGCCTGGCCAGCTACGTCACCTTCAACCGCGACTTCTTCGGCAGCAATGACTACCGTACCGTGGTCAACATTGGCTCCAAGCTGTCCAGCCTGTTGGGTGAAGGTGCTTACGTTCAGCGCGGTGAACGCCGCAAGGCAATTGTCGAGTTCAAGGAAGGCCTGGATTGGCTGATGAACGAGACAACCAAGCGCCACACTATCCAGCGATACAAAGGGCTGGGTGAAATGAACCCGGACCAGCTGTGGGAAACCACCATGGACCCGACCGTTCGCCGTATGCTGAAGGTCACTATCGAAGATGCAATCGCTGCGGACCAGATCTTCAACACCCTGATGGGGGACGCGGTCGAGCCGCGTCGTGACTTCATCGAAAGTAACGCGCTGTCGGTGTCGAACCTGGACTTCTGATCAGGTGTAATTCGCCAGACACTAAAAAGCCCGCTGATGCGGGCTTTTTAGTGCCTGCGATTTATCAGTAACCGCTGAGAATATTCACGATCACACCGCTGGCAATCGCCACCAGCACATAGTCGCCATTCACATACAACCAACGATGATCACGTGGCGGCGCATACAGGTGACGCGCTTTCCAGTCGGTCACCCAGTAACGGTCACCCCGGTAATGTGGATCGACTGCGTGACCACGCTGCCATTGCTGATGAGGCACCGGCATGCCTTGTTGTGGGCGGAAGTTCGGATCACGGTAAGCAGGACCCCGGCCATTGTCATGGCGACCCTGTTGCTGCGGCTGACCATGTGGCGGATTGCCCTGGTGCGATGGGCCGCCATCATGCCGGTCGGGTGGGCCTGGCTGCGCGAAGCTGGCCAGTGGTGCGCTGAGCATGAGCGCGGCGCAGATCACGGTTAGGGTTTTCTTCATTGGGTGCGGTCCTCTGCCTGTGAACGCCCGGTTTGACTATCTGAGTTCCGGGTACGGTTAACCAATCAGACCATGGTTCTAGCCGTTTAATGTCAGGGCAGAGGTAAAGGTCGGGTAAAGCTGCGGGAGGCGATGAACACTGTGGAAGCAGCTGTATGGACTCAATCTTCTGACTTGCGCTCCCACACAGTCCGCGTTAGCCAACATTTCCTAATTCAGCCCGAGCGCCTTCAGTCGGCGATACAGCGTGCGTTCACTCATACCAAGATGACTGGCCAGTTCGCTACGCGAACCCTTGAACTGCTCCAACGCCTGCGCCAACGCCCCCAAATCATTGCGACGGCTACCCGTTGTGATCGCCCCCGCCGGCCCGATATCTGCCGGAAAGTGCTCAGGCCTGATCAGCCCGTCATCGGCAAACAGCCGCGCCCTTTCCAGTATGTTGCGCAGCTCTCGGATATTGCCCGGAAACGGATGCAGCCCAAGTTGCTGCAAGGCATCGTCACTCAGCCTGGGCGTTGGCTTGCCAGCCATGCGCTGCAGCAGGCTCTGCGCAAGCAGTGGTAGATCTTCCACCCGCTCGCGCAGCGCAGGCAGGCGAATCGGGAAGCCGCTGATACGGTAATACAGGTCTTCACGGAAGGTGCCATCCGCGACCATTTGCTTGAGCGGCTTGTGGGTGGCCGATACCAGGCGGAAATCTGAATGCACCGTGCGCAAGCTGCCAACCGGGCGGAAGCTGCCAGACTCGATCAGGCGCAGCAGCTTCACCTGCATCGCCAGGGGTACTTCACCGATTTCGTCGAGAAACAAGGTGCCGCCATGGGCCGCCTCTGCCAGGCCGATCTTGCGTTGGTGGGCACCGGTGAACGCACCTTTCTCGTAACCGAACAGCTCACTTTCGAACAAGGATTCGGTCAAACCAGTGCAGTCGACCACCACCAGCGGCCCGTTGGCCCGTGGGCTGCCCATGTGTAGCGCGCGCGCGAACAGTTCCTTGCCGGTGCCCGACTCACCCTGCAGCAATACCGGAATCTGCGCGGGTGCCGCACGTTGCAGGCTGGCCAAGGCGGCCTTGAAGGTTGGCGCGCGGCCGACCAAACCTTGCTCCTGGGGCTGTGCCGAGGCGAGGGTGATGGTGGTCAGGCGTTCGACAAAGGCCACCACCCTGCCCTGTTCATCCAGGATTGGCCGCAACTCGACGTCGACGTGCTCGGGGCCGCGTGGTGTGTGATGAATGTGCAACACCCGCTCCGGTACCTTGCTGTCCCACGCCTTGCGCATCGGGCAGTGCTCGCCAGCCTGGTCGCACGGTACGGCATAGTGATGCGAGACCTTGTGGCACTTCTCGCCCAACGGCGCCTGATCATGCCGGCCGAACTGGCGACGATAGGCCGCATTGGCGGCGAGGATGTTGTAGTCGGTGTCCAGCACGATGGTCGGCAGGGCATCGTGCTCAAGGTAGGAAACCAGAGCTAGGATGAGGGGATGGGCTTCAGGCATGACGGCACCGTTTGGATGACCGATGCAGGGTAACAAGGACTGCCAAACACTGCCATTGGCTGACAGTCGACTGCCACCTTCACTGCCAGTCATGCCAACAGCTGTCAGCAACCTGCCCGTTTCATTGGCCCATGCGCAGCAAAAAGCCTGGCATGCATCTTGATAAACCTCCTGTCACTGCCTACGCCTGTACAAGGCGGGGCGGATAAATTGGAGAACGTGATGATCATCGGTAACAACCTTCACGTGGACGCCTTTTTCGACGAGGCGACCTCGACCATCAGCTACTTGGTCATGGACCGTGAAACCCGGCAATGCGCCTTGATCGACAGCGTGCTGGATTATGACCCCAAGTCCGGGCGCACCTGCAGCGCATCGGCGGATCGCCTGATCGAGCGCGTGAGCGAGCTGAACGCCAGCGTGCGTTGGGTGCTGGAAACCCATGTACACGCCGATCATCTTTCAGCGGCTGCCTACCTCAAGGAAAAGCTCGGCGGCCATACCGCTATCGGCGCGCACATCACCCAAGTGCAGAAGGTGTTCGGTGCCTTGTTCAATGCCGAGCCTGGCTTCGCCCGTGACGGCAGCCAGTTCGATGTGCTGCTTGAAGACGAGGAAGGTTTCCGCATTGGCAACCTGCATGCCCGTGCGCTGCATACGCCGGGGCATACGCCTGCATGCATGAGCTTCATGATCGAGGACGCCGGCGAGATCGCAGTGTTCGTCGGCGACACCTTGTTCATGCCCGACTACGGCACAGCCCGTTGTGATTTCCCAGGCGCCGACGCCCGTACTTTGTACCGCTCGATTCGTCGCCTGCTGGCGTTCCCCGACCAGACCCGGCTGTTCATGTGCCACGACTACCTGCCAGGTGGCCGCGACATGCAGTACGTCACCACCGTGGCAGAGCAGCGCGCCCACAACATCCACATCCACCAGGGTATCGATGAGGACAGCTTCGTTGCCATGCGCGAAGCCCGCGACAAGACCCTCGACATGCCGGTGCTTATCCTGCCCTCGGTGCAGGTGAACATGCGCAGCGGCCAGCTCCCCGCGCCGGAAGCAAACGGCGTGAGCTATTTGAAGATCCCGCTGAACAAGCTGTAACCGCCCTGCCCCCATAACCAGATTTTCAGGATTTACCGACATGCCTGCCTTGTTGTCCCCTGCCAATACCGACCACCACAAGGTGGTCATCGTCGGTGCCGGTGCCGCCGGTATCGCCACCGCCTCCAGCCTGATCAGCCGCGATCCGTCGTTGGATGTGGCTTTGATCGACCCTGCCGAGGTGCATTACTACCAGCCCGGCTGGACCATGGTCGGTGCCGGTGTGTTCAAGGCACCGAGCACCGCCCGCACCATGGCCTCGACCATTCCGCGTGGTGTGCGCTGGGTCAAGGCGCGGGTAGAGGGTTTCGATCCGTTGAGCCAGTTGGTCATGCTCGAAGGTGGCCGCTCCATCAGTTACGAACAGCTGATAGTTTGCCCCGGCCTGAAGCTGGACTGGGCGGCCATCGATGGGCTCAGCGAGACCCTGGGCCGTAACGGCGTCACCTCCAACTATCGTTACGACCTGGCGCCCTATACCTGGGAGCTGGTGCAGAAGCTCAAGCAAGGCCATGCCGTGTTCAGCCAGCCGCCCATGCCGATCAAGTGCGCCGGAGCACCGCAGAAGGCGCTGTACCTGTCTTGCGACCACTGGCTACGCCATGGCTATCTGGGCGCAGTGAAAGCCAGCTTCTTCAATGCGGGGGCTATGTTGTTCGGCGTAGCGGACTATGTGCCCGCGCTGATGAAGTACATCGAAAAGTACGCCGTCGACCTTAATTTTTCGCACCGTCTGGTCGCCGTGGACGGCCCGAACAAGCGTGCTACCTTCGTGCGTACCCTGGCCGATGGCAGCAGCGAAACCCGCATCGAAAGCTTCGACATGCTCCATGTGGTTCCACCACAGGTGGCGCCAGACTTCATTCGCGAAAGCCCTTTGGCCGATAGCACCGGCTGGGTCGATGTCGACCCGCATACCCTGCGCCATCGCAAGTACACCAATGTGCACGCCCTTGGAGACGTGGCCAACACCAGCAACGCCAAAACCGCTGCGGCTGCCCGCAAGCAAGCACCCGTGGTGGCCAACAATGTGCTGGTAGCATTGGGTCGATTGCCGAGCCTGGCCCAGTACGACGGCTACGGCTCGTGTCCACTTACCGTCGAGCGCGGCAAGATCGTTCTGGCCGAATTCACCTATGGCGGCAAGCTGGCACCGAGCTTTCCAAGCTGGTTGCTGGATGGGCGCAAGCCGACTCGCCTGGCCTGGTTGCTCAAGGCCCAGGCGCTACCACCGTTGTACTGGCAAGGCATGCTCAAGGGCCGCGAGTGGTTGGCACGCCCGCAACTGGTCGCCGAGGGTGGGCAGTGATCGAGCATCAATTACTGGGGGCGGGCTTGGGCGCGATCATCGGCGCGGTGTTGGCGTTGACTGGCGCAGGTGGCGGCATTCTCGCAGTACCCTTGCTGGTGTTCGGTCTGGGCTTGTCGATGATCGAAGCGGCACCGGTCGGCTTGCTGGCCGTGGGCCTGGCGGCGGCAGTGGGCGCTGTGCTGGGCTTGCGCCAAGGCTTGGTGCGTTACCGGGCGGCATTGTTCATTGCGCTGGTCGGTGTAGCGGCGGCACCCTTCGGGCTGATGCTGGCGCACCGTCTGCCCAATACACCATTGCAGTTGGTGTTCGCCGGGGTGCTGGTTTATGCCTGCCTGCGTATCTGGCGCAAGGCGGCCAAAGAATTGCGCGGCGAAGCCAATGATGCCCATCGTTACATCGAGCCATGTGTGCTGAATCCGTTGCAGGGCCGTTTGCGCTGGACCCTACCCTGTGCACGCGCATTGGCATTCACGGGTGCCTTGTCCGGGTTGTTGTCCGGCCTGCTGGGGGTGGGCGGTGGGTTTGTCATCATCCCGGCCCTGAACCGCTACACCAACCTGCGCATGGCCAGTATCGTGTCCACCTCGCTGGCGGTGATCGCCCTGGTCTCCACTGGCAGCGTGGTCAGCGCCAGCCTGGCGGGCGTCATGCACTGGCAGGTCGGTGCCCCGTTTGCCGTCGGCGCGGTACTTGGCCTGCTGTTGGCGCGGCCTTTGGCTGCCAGGCTGGCAGGGCCGCGCTTACAGCAGATGTTTGCAGTGGCAGGTTGGACGGCGGCCTTGCTGCTGGCTGGCAAGTCGCTATTGGGCTAGCAGCTCATCCTGCTGCGCCGCGCACAGCGCCAGCAAATAGTCCCACACCACCCGCAGGCGCACCGATTTATGCAGCTCGCGACGGGTGCAGATCCAGTAACTGCGCTGGATGGTTTCGCCAGGCAGCACGCGTACCAGTGTCGGGTCGTGGCGAGCCATGTAGTTGGGCAGCACGGCGATGCCCAGCCCGGCGCGGGCGGCGGCTTGCTGGGCGATCACGCTGGTGCTGCGAAACACCACGTTGGGTGCCCGGCAGAAGCTGTTGAGAAACAGCAACTCCTGGCTGAACAGCAAGTCGTCGACGTAGCCGATCCAGCTGTGCCGGGCCAGGTCTTCGCGGTTGCGCAGTGGTGGCGCGCGGTGCAAATAGTCCTGGCTGGCGTACAGCGCCAGGCGATAATCGGTGAGTTTGCGAGTGATCAGCAGATCGGCGTTGGGCCGCTCCAGGTGGATGCTGATTTCCGCCTCGCGGTTGAGGATGCTGACGAAACGCGGTACGGCCACCAGTTCCACTTCAAGGCCAGGGTAACGCTCGAACAACGCATTCATGCGTGGGGTGAAGAACATGATGCCGATACCTTCGGTCACCCCCAGGCGAATCTTGCCCAGCGGCGTGATGGCCTGAGTGATTTCTTCCTGCGCCAGCAGGGCGACGTTCTCCATGGCTTCGGCATGCTTGAGCAAGGCTTGGCCCGAGGGGGTTAACTCGTAACCCTGGGCATGCTGCACGAACAGCGCGGTGCCCAGGCTCTGCTCGATGCTCTCGATGTGCCGGGCCACGGTGCTGTGGGTGGTGTTCAGGCGCTTGGCGGCGGTAAGCAGGCGGCCGCTGCGCTGTAACTCGAGGAAAAACCGCAGATCGTTCCAGTCGAACATGCTGATCCTTTTTGGCAGTTCGTCTCGGCCGTATCCTGGGCATGCCCGCGAAACGGCCGGTACAGGCTTACCGCTGTGCTAAAACGCACAGCGGCTGCGTGAAATCTCGTGTTCCCTCCACGAAATTACTCACTAAGATGGATCGGGACAAGAATAATAATCAGGCCCGAGGTTGCACATGCCATCAGCCGATTCTGTCTTCGACTACGTGGTCGTTGGTGCCGGTCCTGCCGGTTGCCTGCTGGCCAATCGTTTGTCCGCCGATCCTTCCTGCCGCGTGCTGCTGCTGGAGGCAGGTGGTCGCGACAACTATCCCTGGATCCACATTCCCGTCGGTTACCTCTACTGCATCGGCAACCCACGCACCGACTGGTGCTTCAGGACCGAGGCACAGCCTGGCCTGGGCGGTCGCGCACTGGGTTACCCAAGGGGCAAGGTGCTAGGTGGCTGTTCTTCGATCAACGGCATGATCTACATGCGTGGCCAGGCCGCCGACTATGACCAGTGGGCTGAGCAAGGCAACGATGGCTGGGCCTGGAAAGACGTGCTGCCGCTGTTCAAGGCCAGCGAGAACCACTTTGCCGGCACCAGCGAGCACCATGGCGCTGACGGCGAATGGCGAGTCGAGCGCCAGCGCTACAGCTGGCCAATTCTCGATGCTTTCCGCGATGCCGCCGAGCAAAGCGGTATCGGCAAGGTCGATGACTTCAACACCGGCGACAACGAGGGCTGTGGATACTTTCAGGTCAACCAGCGTAGCGGCGTGCGCTGGAATGCCTCCAAAGCTTTCCTGCGGCCTATCAAGGACCGCGCCAACCTCACGGTGCTGACCGGCGTTCAGGTTGAACAGGTACTGCTCAACAACACCCGCGCGCGGGCCGTGAAAGCGTTTTGGCAAGGCGCCTGGCATGAGTTTGCGGCGCGCCGTGAAATCATCCTCTGTGCGGGTGCGGTCGGCTCGCCCGGAATCTTGCAGCGCTCCGGCATTGGCCCGCGTCAGTTGCTGGAAACCTTGGGGATTGGCGTTCGGCACGACATGCCTGGCGTTGGTGGCAACCTGCAGGACCACCTGCAACTTCGGCTGATCTACCAGATCCGCAATACCCGCACCTTGAACCAGATGGCCAACAGCCTTTGGGGCAAGATGGGCATGGGCCTGCGCTACCTCTACGACCGCAGCGGTCCACTGGCCATGGCGCCAAGCCAGCTGGGCGCCTTCGTGCGTTCCAGCACCGACCAGGCCACCGCCAACCTGCAGTACCACGTGCAGCCGCTATCACTGGAGCGTTTCGGCGAACCGTTGCATCAGTTCCCGGCCTTTACTGCTTCGGTATGCAACCTGCGCCCGGCCAGCCGTGGGCGTATCGATATCTGCAGCACTGACATGAACAGTACGCCGCTGATCAACCCCAACTACCTCAGCGACCCGCAAGACCTGCGTGTCGCCGCCGATGCCATCCGCCTCACCCGGCGCATCGTCCAGGCCCCTGCCCTGGCGGCGTTCGAGCCTAAGGAATACCTGCCGGGCCCGGCCCTGCAATCCGAGGAGGACCTGTTCGACGCTGCTGGCAAGATCGGCACCACCATCTTCCACCCGGTCGGTACCTGCCGCATGGGCAATGGTGCCATGGATGTTGTGGATAACCAGCTGCGCGTACACGGCATCCCCGGCCTGCGCGTGGCAGATGCCTCGATCATGCCGCAGATCACCTCCGGCAATACCTGTTCCCCCACCCTGATGATCGCCGAGAAGGCGGCGCAACTGATCCTCAAAGGAGCTGCTACCCAGACCTACTTGAACGAAGACGCGTTACCGACGCCCTGACCCGGGTGTGTGCAGTACCGGCGGCTTGCGGTCGAAAGCTGCCGACAGTGGAACAACAAGAATAATCACTGTGGCCTAAGGGCCGAGGACAGCAACGATGTCGGATTACATCCAAGAGCAGGGTGCGGCGGCCAGCAGCTCCAGCCGCCGTGAAGAGCGCAAGATCATTTTCGCGTCATCCCTCGGGACGGTTTTCGAGTGGTATGACTTTTTTCTCTATGGTGCGCTGGCAGCGGTCATCAGCAAGCAATTCTTCGCTGGTGTGAACGACACCACCGCCTTCATCTTTGCCCTGATGGCCTTTGCTGCGGGCTTTCTGGTACGGCCCTTCGGCGCGCTGGTGTTCGGCCGCCTGGGTGACATGATCGGGCGCAAGTACACCTTCCTGGTCACCATCGTGCTGATGGGCCTGTCCACTTTCGCGGTGGGGTTGTTGCCTACCTACGCCAGCATTGGCATTGCCGCACCGATCATTCTGGTAATCCTGCGCATGTTGCAGGGGCTGGCGCTGGGCGGCGAATATGGCGGTGCGGCCACTTACGTGGCCGAGCATGCGCCCCCCGGCAAGCGTGGCTTCCACACCGGTTTCATCCAATCCACTGCAACCTTGGGTCTGTTGCTGTCGCTGCTGGTGGTACTGGGCAGCCGCTACATCAGTGGTGACCAGTTCGAAACCTGGGGCTGGCGCCTGCCGTTCCTGCTGTCGATCGTGCTACTGGCCATTTCCACCTGGATCCGCATGAGCATGCACGAATCGCCTGCGTTCGTGAAAATGAAGGCCCAGGGCAAGATCAGCAAGTCGCCGATCCGTGAGTCGTTTACATCCTGGCCAAACCTGAAAGTGGTGCTCACCGCACTGTTCAGCATCAACGCCGGCCAAGCCGTGACCTTTTACACGGCACAGTTCTACGTGCTGTTCTTCATGACCCAGATGCTGAAGATGGACCCCGCCCAAGCCAACACCCTGTTGATTATCAGTGTGGTGATCGGTGCGCCATTCTTCGTGTTCTTTGGCTGGCTGTCGGACCGCATCGGCCGCAAGCCAATCCTGATGCTCGGCCTGCTGTTGGCCACGGTGCTGTACTTCCCGCTGTTCAAGGCCCTGAGCCATTACGCCAACCCACAGATTGACGCCGCCAGCCGTCAGGCGCCGATCGTGGTTACCGCCGACCCGCAAAGCTGCACCTTCCAGTTCGACCCCGTGGGCAAGGCACGTTTCGACAGCCCGTGCGACAAGGTCAAGACCTTCCTGGTGAAGCAGGGCCTGCCGTACAGCTCGGTAAGCGTGGCCGGTAGCGATGTGGTGGTGAACATTGGTGAAAAGACCATCAACGGCTTCGACGAAACCGCCATGCGCTCTGCAATCGAGCAGGCGGGCTACCCGGCCAAGGCCGACCCTGAGCAGGTCAACCAGGTGATGGTGGTGGTGCTGATCGTGGCGATGATCCTGATCGCGACCATGACCTATGGCCCGTTGGCGGCGGTGATGGTCGAGCTGTTCCCGACCCGTATCCGCTACACCTCGATGTCACTGCCCTATCACATAGGCAATGGCTGGTTCGGTGGCTTCCTGCCGACCGTATCGTTCGCGCTGGTGGTCTATACCGGGGATATCTTCTACGGGCTTTGGTACCCAGTGCTGGTGACCGGTATCAGTCTGGTGGTGGGGATCTTCTGCCTGAAAGAAACCAAGGACGTCGATATCGACAAAGTCTGATGCTGTCTGCATGCCATAAAAAAACCGGCTGTAAAAGCCGGTTTTTTTATGCCTCGAAAAAACTTATGCACGATTTTCAAGAAAATGTAATGCATAGAAATAAACATATAATTCAAACACTTAGAGATCACTTTAAGCATTTGATGGAAAAATTGCTCACAAGTTATCCACAGATGATCAGGCCATCTGCTCCTGGGGCTTTTCCGCAGCTGGTGGCAGCGAGCCCATGGCCCGCTGGGTTGCCTCGTTCCACGCCGCAGCGCGGTCGTTGAGCTCGGCGATAGCACGTGGCCCGGTACCATTGGCGTACATCGGCTCGCCAATGACCACCTCGATGGTACCGGCACGCTTGCCCCAACCGGTCTTCGGCCAGAACTTGCCGGCGTTGTGGGCAATTGGCAGCACCGGCAACCCGGCATTCACAGCCAGTGCGGTGCCGCCGCGGGAGAACTTGCCGATCGTACCGAACGGCACGCGTGTACCTTCCGGGAAAATCAGCACCCAGGTTTTCTGCTTGAGCAGCTCGTCACCCTTGCTCGCCACCTGGCGCAGCGCTTCCTTGGGGTTGTCGCGGTTGATGGCGATCGGCCGCAGCATGGCCATGGCCCAGCCGAAAAACGGCACGTACAGCAGCTCGCGCTTGAGCACCTGGCTAAGCGGTGAGAAGTACTGGGACAGGAAGAAGGTTTCCCAGGTGCTTTGGTGATTGGACAGAATCACGCAAGGCTCATCCGGTACGTTCTCGGCGCCAGTGATCTTGTAGTCGATACCCAGGATGGTACGCACCAGAAACAGCGCGCAGCGGCACCAGTACACGTTGATGAACTTGTAGCGCTTGGGGAACGACAGGAATGGCGCGATGAAGAAGCTCAGCGAGCACCACAGCAGCGAACTGGTGCCCAGCAGCAGGTAAAAAAGAAAGATTCTGATCGCCTGCAGGATCGACATAGTGGCTTGTACCATTGCGGGGCATGCCCGCCTGAGAAAAATGCGCCCGAAGGCGCACTGTTTAAATTAGTTCTCTGGCGATAGCTGCCAGATCGTCGAAAATCAGTGTAGTTTCCGGGACGCCTTTTTCCAGGGTCCGCTCGCCCTTGCCGGTTTTCACCAACACGGGCTGTGCACCGACGGCCAGGGCAGCCTCCAGGTCACCTTTGCTGTCGCCGACGAACCAGACGCCTTCAAGGCCGGCCTGGTAATGCGCGGCGATCGCCCGCAGCATGCCAGGCTTGGGCTTGCGGCAATCGCAGCCTTCGTCTGGCCCGTGCGGGCAATACACGATGTGGCCCACTTCGCCACCCTGCTCGGCCACCAGCGCACGCAGGCGCGCGTGCATGGCTTCGAGGGTTGCCAGCGGGTAATAGCCACGGGCAATGCCGGACTGGTTGGTGGCCACAGCCACCGTCCAGCCGGCCTTGCTCAACTGCGCGATCGCTTCGACCGAGCCTGGGATCGGCACCCACTCTTCCAGCGTCTTGATGTAGGCGTCGGAGTCGTAGTTGATCACCCCGTCACGGTCGAGAATCAGCAGTTTCAAGGCTTACCCCAGCAGCGAAATGTCGGCCACGCCCAGGAACAGGCCGCGCAGGCGGCTGAGCAGGGCATAACGGTTGGCACGTACCTTGGCGTCTTCGGCGTTCACCATCACCGCCTCGAAGAAGGCATCGACCGGGTCACGCAGGGCGGCCAGGCGGGCCAGCGATTCGCTGTACTGGCGTGCAGCAGCCATCGGTTGCACGGCCTGGTCGGCCTGCTGGATGGCCGAGTACAGGGAGAACTCGTTGGCGTTGTCGAAGTACTTCGGCTCGACCTGTTCGGCGATGGCGCCTTCAGCCTTGCTCAGCAGGTTCGATACACGCTTGTTCACCGCGGCCAGGGCTTCGGCTTCCGGCAGCTTGCGGAAGGCCTGCACGGCCTGCACGCGCTGGTCGAAGTCCAGGGCCGAGCCTGGCTGCAGGGCACGTACCGACAGGTAAGTGGCGACGTCGATGCCTTCGTCTTCGTAACGCGCACGCAGGCGGTCGAAGATGAACTCCAGCACCTGCTCCGCCAGGCCAGCGGCCTTGACCTTGGCACCGAACTGCTTGACCGCGAACTCGACCGCACCGGTCAGGTTCAGGTCCAGCTGCTTCTCGATCAGGATACGCAGCACGCCCAGCGCGGCACGGCGCAGGGCATACGGGTCCTTGCTGCCGGTAGGCAGCATACCGATGCCGAAGATGCCGACCAGGGTGTCGAGCTTGTCGGCGATGGCCACGGCAGCACCGGTGAGGGTCTGCGGCAGCTCGGCGCCAGCACCGCGCGGCATGTACTGCTCGTTCAGGGCCAGGGCAACGTCTTGCGGCTCACCGTCGTTGAGCGCGTAGTAGTAACCGGCAACACCCTGCATTTCAGGGAATTCGCCGACCATTTCGGTGGCCAGGTCGCACTTGGACAGCAGGCCCGCACGGCCGGCACGCTGGGCGTCGCCACCGATCAGCGGGGCGATGAAGGCAGCCAGCTTGGAAACACGCTCGGCCTTGTCGTACACGGTGCCCAGTTGAGCCTGGAACACCACGTTTTTCAGGCGCTCGTTGAAGGTTTCCAGCGGCTGTTTCTTGTCTTGCTTGAAGAAGAACTCGGCGTCGGTCAGGCGTGGGCGCACGACTTTCTCGTTGCCTTGCACGATCTGCTTCGGGTCACGGCTTTCGACGTTGGCCACGGTGATGAAGCGCGGCAGCAGCTTGCCTTCGCTGTCCAGCAGGCAGAAGTACTTCTGGTTGTCCTGCATGGTGGTAATCAGGGCTTCCTGCGGCACCTCGAGGAAACGCTCCTCGAACGAGCACACCAGCGGCACTGGCCACTCGACCAGGGCGGTCACTTCGTCCAGCAGCGCCGGCGGCACGATGGCCGTGCCTTCCTGCTGCATGGCAAGCTCGGCGGTACGCTTGCTGATCAGCTCGCGGCGCTCGGCGAAGTCCGCCAGCACGTAGGCTTTGCGCAGGTCTTCGACGTAGTTGGCCGGGGTGGTGATCACCACGTTTTCCGGGTGGTGGAAGCGGTGACCACGGGATTCACGGCCGGCCTTCTGCGACAGGATAGTGCAGTCGACCACCTGGTCGCCCAGCAGCATCACCAACCATTGGGTTGGGCGCACGAACTCTTCACGGCTGGCCGCCCAGCGCATGCGCTTGGGGATCGGCAGGTCGTTGAGCGAATCCTCGATGATGGTCGGCAGCAGGCTGGCGGTGGCCTTGCCCGGAATGTGCTGGGAGAAGCGTAGCTTGGCGCCGCTCTGGTCGATTTCGGCCAGCTCTACGCCGCACTTCTTGGCAAAGCCCAAGGCTGCCTGGGTCGGCTCGCCGTCTTTGAAAGCAGCCTGCATGGGCGGGCCGTCGATGTTGATGCTGCGGTCAGGCTGCTGCACGTCCAGCTGGCGGATCAGCACGGCCAGGCGACGTGGCGCGGCGTACACCTGCTTGCCGGTGTAGTTCAGGCCAGC
This sequence comes from Pseudomonas sp. NBRC 111140, assembly GCF_001320885.1. Lineage (NCBI taxonomy): Bacteria > Pseudomonadati > Pseudomonadota > Gammaproteobacteria > Pseudomonadales > Pseudomonadaceae > Pseudomonas > Pseudomonas sp. NBRC 111140. The sequence continues at coordinate 12,204 of NZ_BCBQ01000024.1, read as the reverse complement.
GGCCTGCAGGCCTTTCTCGATGCCGGCCAGGAAGGCGTCGCCGAGGCTGGCGAGGGCCTTGGGTGGCAGCTCTTCGGTGCCCAGTTCTACCAGGAAATCTTGAGCACTCATTGTGCAGCCTCCAGCTTAGCCAACACTTCGTCACGCAGTTCAGGGGTGGCCATCGGGAAGCCCAGGCGTGCGCGGGCTTGCAGATAGCTTTGCGCCACGTCCCGGGCCAGGGTACGTACACGCAGGATGTAACGCTGGCGCTCGGTTACCGAGATGGCGCGGCGGGCGTCCAGCAGGTTGAAGGTGTGCGAGGCCTTCAGGACCATTTCGTAGGTCGGCAACGGCAGGTCCAGCTTGATCAGGCGGTTGGCTTCGCTTTCGTAGAAGTCGAACAGTTCGAACAGCTTGTCGACGTTGGCGTGTTCGAAGTTGTAGGTCGACTGCTCCACTTCGTTCTGGTGGAACACATCGCCATAGGTGACTTTGCCGAACGGGCCGTCGGCCCACACCAGGTCGTACACCGAGTCCACGCCCTGGATGTACATGGCCAGGCGCTCCAGGCCGTAGGTGATTTCACCGGTAACCGGGTAGCACTCGATGCCGCCTACCTGCTGGAAGTAGGTGAACTGGGTGACTTCCATGCCGTTCAGCCAGATTTCCCAGCCCAGACCCCAGGCGCCGAGGGTCGGCGATTCCCAGTTGTCTTCGACGAAGCGGATGTCGTGCACCAGCGGGTCCAGGCCGATGGCTTTCAGCGAGCCGAGGTACAGCTCCTGGAAGTTGGCCGGGTTGGGCTTGAGCACTACCTGGAACTGGTAGTAGTGCTGCAGGCGGTTTGGGTTTTCGCCATACCGCCCGTCGGCAGGGCGACGGCTAGGCTGCACGTAGGCGGCGTTCCAGGTCTCTGGGCCGACGGCGCGCAGGAACGTGGCGGTATGGAAAGTGCCGGCGCCTACTTCCATATCGTAGGGCTGAAGCACCACACAACCTTGAGCTGCCCAGTAGTTCTGCAGGGCGAGGATCAGGTCTTGGAAGGTACGCACGGCTGGCGTAGGCTGGCTCACGAAATTCACCTGTATCTGGGGATGCGGATGTAAAGAGCGGGAGTATAACCTGATTCGCCTCGCCCTCTACTCATTGGAGCCTTATGCCACGCTGCTTTTGGTGTACCGACGATCCGTTGTACCAGGCCTACCATGACCAGGAATGGGGAACGCCCCAGCGTGACCCGGCGTTGCTCTTCGAGATGCTTTTGCTCGAAGGGTTCCAGGCCGGGCTTTCGTGGATCACCGTTTTGCGCAAACGCGAGCGTTATCGCCAGGTGATGTACGGCTTCGACCCGGTGAAACTGGCCGCCATGAGCGACGAACGCATCGAGGAACTGATGCAAGATGCCGGCATCATTCGCAATCGCCTCAAGCTCAAGGCTGCGCGGCGCAACGCGCAAGCCTGGCTGGCTGTGGATAACCCTGCGCAATGGCTGTGGTCGTTCGTCGGCGGCGAGCCGAAGATCAACCACTTCAAGGGGCGCGGCGAAGTGCCGGCTGTCACCGACGAAGCCACGGCCATGAGCAAGGCCCTGCAGAAGGCCGGTTTCACCTTCGTCGGCCCGACCATCTGCTACGCCTTCATGCAGGCCACCGGCATGGTCATGGACCACACCACCGATTGCGATCGCTACGCCGCCTTGTTGCGCTGAGGGGTTACAATGCGCGCCTTGCTGAAATAAGGAATTCGCCTGTGGAAAAGTTCAAGGGCGCCCTGATGGTCGGGGTGCTGCGCCTGTTTGCCAAGCTGCCCTGGGGCGCTGTACAGCGCGTCGGCGCGGGTATTGGCTGGCTGATGTGGAAAGTCCCCAACGGTTCGCGCAACGTGGTGCGGATCAACCTGGCCAAGTGTTTCCCCGAGATGGACCCGGTTGCCCGTGAGCAGCTGGTTGGCCAGGCGCTGCGGGATATCGGCAAATCCTTTGTCGAAAGTGCCTGTGCCTGGATCTGGCCGCCGCAGCGTTCGCTGGAGCTGGTCAAGGAAGTGCACGGCCTGGAAGTGCTGGAGCAGGCCCTGGCCTCGGGCAAGGGCGTGGTGGGTATTACCAGCCACCTGGGCAACTGGGAAGTGCTGAACCACTTCTACTGTAACCAGTGCAAACCAATCATCTTCTACCGCCCGCCAAAGCTGAAGGCGGTGGATGACCTGCTGCGTGAGCAGCGCGTGCAGATGGGCAACCGCGTAGCGCCTTCGACCAAGGAAGGCATCCTCAGCGTGATCAAGGAAGTGCGCCGTGGTGGCCAGGTGGGCATTCCTGCCGACCCGGAGCCTGCGGAATCGGCAGGGGTGTTCGTGCCGTTCCTGGGCACCCAGGCGCTGACCAGCAAGTTCGTGCCTAACATGCTGGCGGGTGGCAAGGCGGTGGGGGTGTTTCTGCATGCGCTGCGGCTGCCGGATGGTTCGGGCTTCAAGGTGTTTCTGGAGGCGGCGCCCGAGGAGATGTACAGCACCGACGTCAACGTGTCGGCGGCGGCGATGAGTAAGGTAGTCGAACGCTATGTGCGCGAGTACCCGAGCCAGTACATGTGGAGCATGAAGCGCTTCAAGAAGCGACCGGCTGGCGAGCCGCGCTGGTATTGAGATTTTTGGGGGCGCTTTGCGCCCCTTTCGCGACACAAGGCCGCTCCTACAAAGGATGGCGGTCACCTGTAGGAGCGGCCTTGTGTCGCGATGGGCTGCAAAGCAGCCCAGACAATCTCAGACCTTGTTGAGCTTCTTGAGGAACACGGTCATCTCTTTCTCGGCCTGCTTGTCCCCATGGGCCTGCGCCGCCACGATTCCGTCTTCCCAGGCCTTGCGTGCTGCCGTCAGGTCACCCTGCAACTGATACGCCTTGCCCAGCAGCTTCCACGCTGCGGAATATTTCGGGTCCTGCTCAACACAGCGCGCCAGGTGCACCGCCGCTTCAACGCCGTTGCCTTCATCCAGCCAAGCCTTGCCCAGCCCAAACCTGAGCAGCGGGTTATCCACACCCTTGGCCAGCATCTTCTCCAGCGATTCGCGCATGCCCTCTTCTCCTAGAAGAAACTCAAGCCGACGTGGAACAGCTTTTCCACATCGCGAATATGCTTTTTATCCACAACGAACAGGATCACATGGTCCCCCGATTCGATCATGGTGTCGTCGTGGGCGATCATCACTTCTTCGTCACGGATGATCGCACCGATCGTGGTACCCGGTGGCAGGGCGATGTCTTCGATGGCCTTGCCGACCACCTTGCTCGACTTCGAATCCCCGTGCGCCACGGCCTCGATGGCCTCGGCCGCGCCGCGGCGCAGCGAATGCACGCTGACGATGTCGCCCCGGCGCACGTGCGCCAGCAGGGTGCCGATGGTTGCCAGCTGCGGGCTGATGGCGATGTCGATATCGCCGCCCTGCACCAGGTCGACATAGGCCGGGTTGTTGATGATGGTCATCACCTTGCCCGCACCCAGGCGCTTGGCCAGCAGCGACGACATGATGTTGGCTTCGTCGTCGTTGGTCAGGGCCAGGAAAATATCGGCATCGGCGATGTTCTCTTCGAGCATCAGGTCCTTGTCCGAGGCACTGCCCTGGAGCACCACAGTGCTTTCCAGGGTATCGGACAGGTGCCGGCAACGGGCCGGGCTCATCTCGATGATCTTCACCTGGTAGCGGCTTTCGATGGCTTCGGCCAGACGCTCGCCGATCTGCCCGCCGCCGGCGATGACAATGCGCTTGTTGGTTTCGTCGATGCGCCGCAGTTCGCCCATCACGGCGCGAATGTCCTTTTTGGCGGCGATGAAGAACACTTCGTCGTCAGCCTCGATCACTGTGTCGCCACGCGGAGTGATCGGCCGGTCGCGGCGGAAGATGGCCGCCACGCGGGTGTCGACGTTGGGCATGTGCGCACGTATCTGGCGCAGTTGCTGGCCGACCAGCGGGCCGCCGTAGTAGGCCTTTACCGCCACCAACTGGGCCTTTCCTTCGGCGAAGTCGATTACTTGCAGCGAGCCTGGGTGTTCGATCAGGCGCTTGATGTAGTTGGTCACCACCTGCTCGGGGCTGATCAGCACGTCCACCGGGATGTGGTCGTTGTCGAACAGCTCTTCGCGGGTCAGGTAGGACGATTCACGCACCCGGGCGATCTTGGTCGGGGTGTGGAACAACGAATAGGCCACCTGGCAGGCGACCATGTTGGTTTCGTCGCTGTTGGTGACCGCCACCAGCATGTCGGCGTCGTCGGCACCGGCCTGGCGCAGCACCGTCGGCAGCGAGCCGCGGCCCTGCACGGTACGGATGTCCAGGCGATCGCCGAGGTCGCGCAGGCGGTCGCCGTCTGTATCGACCACGGTAATGTCGTTCGCTTCGCTGGCCAGGTGCTCTGCCAGCGTACCGCCTACCTGCCCTGCGCCAAGGATGATGATCTTCATCCGCTACTCCCTACCCTGTGTGCTTATCCGCGTGAGGCGGCGATCTTGATCAGCTTGGCATAGTAGAAGCCGTCGTGGCCGCCTTCCTGGGCCAGCAACTGGCGGCCGTGGGGCTGGCGCAGGCCGGCCTCGGTGGCCAGGTCCAGCTCACGGGCACCTGGGGTGCGGGCGAGGAAAGCGTCGATTACTTCGGTGTTCTCGGTCGGCAGGCTGGAGCAGGTGGCGTACAACAGCATGCCGCCTACTTCCAGGGTTGGCCACAGGGCGTCGAGCAGCTCGCCTTGCAGCGCTGCCAGGGCCAGGATGTCGTCGGCCTGGCGGGTCAGCTTGATGTCTGGGTGACGGCGGATCACGCCGGTGGCCGAGCATGGCGCGTCGAGCAGGATGCGCTGGAACGGTTTGCCATCCCACCAGCTGGCGGTGTCGCGGGCATCGCAGGCGATCAGCTCGGCGTCGAGCTTGAGGCGGTCGAGGTTTTCGCGCACGCGGATCAGGCGTTTGGCTTCGAGGTCGATGGCCACGACGTGGGCCAGGCCGGCTTCGGCCTCCAGCAAGTGGCAGGTTTTGCCGCCCGGTGCGCAGCAAGCGTCGAGCACGCGCTGGCCGGGGGCCAGTTCAAGCAGGTCGGCGGACAGTTGCGCGGCTTCGTCCTGCACACTCACCCAGCCCTCGGCGAAGCCTGGCAAGCCGCGCACGTCACAGGCCTCGGCCAGCACGATGCCGTCACGGCTGTACTGGCAGGCGCTGGCGCCAATGCCCGCTTCGGCCAGCAGTGCCAGGTAGGCATCGCGGCTGTGGTGACGGCGGTTGACCCGCAGAATCATCGGCGGGTGGGCGTTGTTGGCGGCGCAGATGGCTTCCCATTGCTCGGGCCAGAACGCTTTCAGCGCCTTCTGCAGCCAGCGCGGGTGGGCGGTACGCACCACTGGGTCGCGCTCCATGCTGGCGAGCAGTTCCTCGCCTTCGCGCTGGGCGCGGCGCAGCACGGCATTGAGCAGGCCCTTGGCCCATGGCTTCTTCAGCTTGTCGGCACAGCCCACGGTTTCGCCGATGGCGGCGTGGGCCGGAATGCGGGTGTAGAACAACTGGTACAGGCCGACCAGCAGCAACGCCTGCACATCGGCGTCAGCGGCCTTGAACGGTTTCTGCAGCAGTTGGGCGGCCAGCAGGTCGAGGCGTGGTTGCCAGCGCGCGGTGCCGAACGCCAGGTCCTGGGTCAGGCCACGGTCGCGTTCGTCGACCTTGTCCAGTTGGGCCGGCAGCGAGCTGTTCAGCGAGGCCTTGCCGCTAAGCACAGCGGCAAGGGCACGGGCGGCAGCGAGGCGTGGGTTCATTGGCCCAGCACCTTGCCGGCGGCGAACTTCTCGCGGCGGCTGTTGAACAGGTCGCTGAAGCTCAGCGCCTTGCCGCCAGGCAATTGCAGGCGGGTCAGGCTCAGCGCCTGGTCACCGCAAGCAACGACGAGACCGTCCTTGCTGGCGGAAAGGATTTCGCCCGGGGCGCCCTTGCCTGTGGACAAGTTGGCGGCCAGCACCTTCACGCTTTCGCCATCGAGGGTGCTGTGGCACACGGGCCACGGGTTGAAGGCGCGGATCAGGCGCTCCAGCTCGACGGCCGGGCGGCTCCAGTCGATGCGCGCCTCGTCCTTGTTCAGTTTGTGTGCGTAGGTCGCCAGGGCATCATCCTGTACTTCACCTTGCAGCGAGCCGTCGGCCAGGCCGGCGATGGCCTGTACGACGGCAGGCGGGCCCATCTCGGCCAGGCGGTCGTGCAAGGTGCCGCCGGTGTCGTCGGCACTGATCGGGGTGACGACCTTGAGCAGCATCGGGCCGGTGTCCAGGCCAGCTTCCATACGCATCACGGTTACGCCGCTCTCGGCGTCGCCGGCTTCCACGGCGCGCTGGATCGGTGCCGCACCGCGCCAGCGTGGCAGCAGAGAGGCGTGGCTGTTGATGCAGCCCAGGCGCGGGATATCCAGCACCGCCTGCGGCAGGATCAGGCCGTAGGCGACCACCACCATCAGGTCTGGCTTCAATGCGGCCAGTTCGGCCTGGGCATCGGCGTTGCGCAGGGTCTGCGGCTGGAACACCGGGATGTCATGGGCCACGGCCAGTGCCTTGACCGCACTTGGCATGAGCTTCTGGCCACGGCCGGCTGGGCGGTCGGGCTGGGTGTAGACGGCCACGATCTCGTAGGGGCTGTCGAGCAGGGCCTTGAGGTGTTCGGCGGCAAACTCTGGAGTGCCTGCAAAGACGATGCGCATGGAGTTCTCGCTTCAAAAAAGAAAAAGGCTTGCCGGAGCAAGCCTTCTGGAAGGTGGGGATCAGGCTTGCTGGCGGTGCTGCTTTTCCAGTTTCTTCTTGATCCGGTCGCGTTTGAGCTGCGACAGGTAGTCAACGAACAGCTTGCCGTTGAGGTGATCGAATTCGTGCTGCACGCACACCGCCAACAGGCCTTCGCATTCCAGCTCGAACGGCTTGCCGTCGCGGTCCTGGGCCTTGACCCGAACACGCAGCGGGCGGTCGACGTTCTCGTAGAAGCCGGGCACCGACAGGCAACCTTCCTGGTACTGGCCCATGTCGTGGGTGAGTTCTTCGACCGTGGGGTTGATGAAGACGCGCGGCTCGCTGCGGTCTTCGCTGAGGTCCATGACCACGACCTGCAGGTGCACGTTGACCTGGGTGGCGGCCAGGCCGATACCAGGGGCTTCGTACATGGTTTCAAACATGTCGTCGATCAGCTGACGCAGGGCGTCGTCGAACTCCGTCACCGGTTTGGCGATAGTGCGCAGGCGCGGGTCCGGGAATTCGAGAATGTTCAAGATGGCCATAAGGTCAGGCAGTCACTGTGCGTTCGGTTGAAAACTGAGCACACATAATAAAGGGAAACGGGCATTTCGGCACCTGGCAAGCTCGTCTAGGGTGTCTATGGGCTTGATAGCCCCCAATCAATGGACAGCTTTTCAAAGTGTTACTCACAGAGTTATCCACAGGTTGTGCCACGTAAATGGCCCTGTTTCGATCAAGGACGATCCTCATGCCCCGTTACCATTCGTCGCTCTGCCCGCCTGCCGAACTTGAGGCGCGATTACGTCTGCATCGCCTGCCCGAGACAGGACTGCGACGTTTTCGCACCTTGCTCGATGCCTTCGGCAGTGCCTCTTGCGCGCTCAGTGCGCCCGGTGCGGCCTGGCGAGCGTTGGGCATCCCGCAAGCCACCATCGATGCCCGGCGCAGTGCCGAGGTACGAGATGGGGCGCTGGCCGCAATGGCCTGGTTAGAGCGCCCGGGCCAGCATTTGCTGATGTGGGACGACCCTGGCTACCCTGCCTTGCTGGCAGAAACCGACGATGCCCCACCGCTGCTTTTCGTTGCGGGTGAACCGGCCTTGCTCGACCGCCCTCAGCTGGCCATCGTGGGCAGCAGACGTGCTACACCCCCGGCGCTCGACACTGCCCGGGCATTTTCCCGCTATCTCGCACAAGCCGGTTTCACCATTACCAGCGGGCTGGCGGTAGGTGTCGACGGTGCCGCTCATCGGGCCGCGTTGCAGGCCGGTGGGTGCACGATTGCCGTGCTCGGTACGGGGCTGCAAAAACTTTATCCACAGCGCCATCATGAGCTTGCGCAGGCGATGATCGACAATGGCAGTGCGCTGGTTTCCGAGTATCCGCTGGATGCCGGGCCACTGCCCGGCAATTTCCCACGGCGCAATCGCATCATCAGCGGCTTGTCGCTGGGCGTGCTGGTGGTCGAGGCCAGCCTGGCCAGCGGCTCGCTCATTACGGCGCGTCTGGCGGCCGAGCAAGGCCGCGAGGTGTATGCCATTCCGGGGTCCATTCACCACCCTGGTGCCAAGGGTTGTCACCAGCTGATCCGTGATGGGGCGCTGCTGGTGGAAAGTGTGGAGCAGATCCTGGAAAGCCTGAAGGGTTGGCAGAACTTGCCGCCTGCGGTTGCGGACAGGTTCGACCACCCCTTGCTTGCCCTGCTGCATGCAGCGCCGCAAACCAGCGAAAGCCTTGCGCACTGCTGCGAGCTGCCGTTGGCCGAAGTATTGGCGCAGCTGACCGAGCTGGAGTTGGAAGGCCGGGTCAGCAATGAAGCCGGGCGTTGGTTTGCCCGCGCGGGCTAAGTACACTGCTCACATGCTAGGTATATAGGCGGAGAAACAGTAATGGTGAGCAGTTTTCGTGTGCAACAAGCCGCACGTGAGATCCGGGCGGGCGCAGTAATCGCCTACCCGACGGAAGCGGTCTGGGGCCTTGGCTGCGATCCATGGAATGAGGACGCGGTGTATCGCCTGCTGGCGCTCAAGTCGCGGCCTGTGGATAAAGGACTGATCCTGATTGCCGACAACATCCGCCAGTTCGACTTCCTGTTCGAGGACTTCCCCGAAGACTGGATCGACCGCATGGGCAGCACTTGGCCGGGGCCCAATACCTGGCTGGTGCCGCACCAGGACCTGTTGCCAGAATGGGTGACCGGGCAGCATGACACCGTGGCGCTGCGGGTCAGCGATCACCCGGTGGTGCGTGAGCTGTGCGCGTTGGTGGGGCCGCTGATTTCCACTTCGTGCAACCCTGGCGGGCGCCCGGCAGCCAAGACCCGGCTGCGGGTGGAGCAGTACTTCCATGGCCAGCTGGACATGGTGCTGGGCGGTGCGCTGGGCGGGCGGAAGAACCCGAGTGTGATTCGCAACCTGGCAACCGGCGAAGTCGTGCGACCAGGTTGAGACAGATCTGCAAGCCTGGCGGATGACCCTGTAGGAGTGTTTTCACCCGCGAACACCGGCAATGCCGGTGCCACGCACCGCGGCTTCTTCTTCGCGGGTAAACCCGCTCCTACAGGTGACGTGTCCGGCTCAGGGGATCAGTACAGTCGACCCCACAGTCCTGCGCGCCGACAGCTCTGCCTGTGCCTTGGCCGCCTCGCTCAGCGGATACCGCTGCTGGATATCCACAACCAGCTTGCCACTGCCAATCATCGCAAACAGGTCATCGGCCATGGCCTGGGTGTTCTCGGCATTGTTGGCATAGGTGGCCAAGGTCGGCCGGGTCACATACAGCGAGCCCTTCTGCGCCAGAATCCCCAGGTTCACCCCGCTCACCGCGCCCGAGGCATTGCCGAAGCTCACCATCAGCCCACGTGGTTGCAGGCAGTCCAGCGAGGTCAGCCAGGTATCGGCGCCCACGCCGTCATACACCACCGGGCATTTCTTGCCGTCGGTCAGCTCCAGTACTCGCTTGGCCACATCTTCATGGCTGTAGTCGATGGTTTCCCATGCCCCCAGCGCCTTGGCCCGTTCGGCCTTCTCGGCAGAACTCACGGTACCGATAAGCTTGGCGCCCAGGGCCTTGGCCCACTGGCACGCCAACGAACCCACGCCACCCGCTGCCGCGTGGAACAGGATCACGTCGCCCGGTTTGACTTCATAGGTCTGCTTCAGCAGGTATTGCACGGTCAAACCCTTGAGCATCACCGCTGCCGCCTGCTCGAAGCTGATGTTGTCGGGCAGCTTGACCAGGTTGGCCTCCGGCAGCGTATGCACCTCGCTGTACGCACCCAGCGGCCCGCCGGCATGGGCCACGCGGTCACCCACTTTCAGCCGGGTCACGCCCTCGCCTACGGCCTCGACCACACCGGCCGCTTCTGTGCCCAGGCCAGAAGGCAGGGACGGCGGCGCATACAGCCCGCTGCGAAAATACGTGTCGATGAAGTTCAGGCCGATGGCATGGTTGCGCACACGCACCTGCTGCGGCCCGGGCGGGGCGGGTTCGAATTCCACAAACTGCAGCACTTCCGGGCCGCCATGCTGGCTGAACTGGATACGCTTGGCCATCTCGCACTCCTGTCGTCGGGATCGGGAAAGGCCTTCTATCGGACGCCTTTGCTTGATCGCCGTCAACTGCGGCGCGCGGGCTGGCGGTGGTATGCTACGCGGCGAATTCTTCCCTGCCCGTTTCTGGTGACCCGATGACTAGCCGCACCGAGGCCGTGAAAGCCTACCTGCTCGACCTGCAAGACCGCATCTGCTCTGCCCTCGAAACAGAAGACGGCGGCGCCCGCTTCGTCGAGGATGCCTGGGTGCGGGAAGCCGGTGGCGGGGGCCGCACGCGGGTGATCGGCGACGGCAAGGTGATCGAGAAAGGCGGGGTCAACTTCTCCCATGTGTTTGGTGCCGGCCTGCCGCCCTCGGCCAGTGCCCACCGCCCTGAACTGGCTGGCCGTGGCTTCGAGGCCCTGGGTGTGTCGCTGGTGATTCACCCGCACAACCCGCATGTGCCCACTTCCCACGCCAACGTGCGTTTCTTCATCGCCGAGAAGGAAGGTGAAGAAGCCGTGTGGTGGTTTGGCGGCGGCTTCGACCTGACGCCGTACTACGGCAATGAAGAAGATTGCATCCACTGGCACCGTGTGGCCGAGCAGGCCTGCGCGCCCTTCGGCGCCGACGTGTACCCACGCTACAAAGCCTGGTGCGACCGCTACTTCCACCTCAAGCACCGTGGCGAGCCACGCGGTATCGGCGGCCTGTTCTTCGATGACCTGAACGAGTGGGACTTCGACACCTGCTTCGCCTTCATCCGCGCCATTGGCGATGCCTACGTCAACGCCTACCTGCCGATCGTCCAGCGCCGCAAGGACACGCCTTACACCCCGCAGCAGCGCGAGTTCCAGGAATACCGTCGCGGCCGTTACGTGGAGTTCAACCTGGTGTACGACCGTGGCACCCTGTTCGGCCTGCAGTCCGGTGGCCGCACCGAGTCCATCCTCATGTCGCTGCCGCCTCAGGTGCGTTGGGGCTACGACTGGAAGGCTGCGCCCGGCAGCGAAGAAGCGCGCCTGACCGAGTACTTCCTGCAGGACCGCGACTGGCTCGGCCAGTAAGCCTGTGGATAAACAAGGAGCCGTCATGGACCAGTACGTCGTTTTTGGTAACCCCATCGGCCACAGCAAGTCGCCGCTGATCCACCGCCTGTTTGCCGAGCAGACCGGGCAGGACCTGGAATACGCCACCCTGCTGGCGCCGCTGGACGAGTTCAGTGATTGCGCGCGCGGCTTCTTCAAGCAAGGCAGCGGCGGTAACGTCACCGTGCCGTTCAAGGAAGAAGCCTACCGCTTGTGCGACAGCCTGACCCCGCGTGCCCAGCGCGCTGGCGCAGTGAACACGCTGAGCAAGCTGGCTGATGGCACCCTGCAGGGCGACAACACCGATGGCGCTGGCCTGGTGCGCGACTTGACGGTGAATGCCGGGGTCGAGCTTGCCGGTAAGCGCATTCTCATCCTGGGGGCCGGTGGCGCCGTGCGTGGCGTGCTGGAGCCCATATTGGCGCACAAGCCGCAATCGTTGGTAATTGCAAACCGGACGGTGGAAAAGGCCGAGCAGCTGGCGCGTGAGTTCGATGAGCTGGGCCCGGTGGTGGCGAGCGGGTTCGCCTGGTTGCAGGAGCCGGTGGATGTGATCATCAACGCCACCTCGGCGAGCCTGGCCGGGGAAATGCCGCCGATTGCCGACAGCCTGGTCGAGGCGGGGCGTACGGTTTGCTACGACATGATGTATGGCAAGGAGCCTACGCCGTTTTGCCAATGGGCCGCTGACTTGGGCGCTGCAAAGGTGCTGGATGGGTTAGGGATGCTGGCTGAGCAGGCGGCTGAAGCCTTCTTTATCTGGCGTGGGGTTCGGCCTGATACCGCGCCGGTGTTGGCGGAGCTGCGACGGCAGCTCGCTCGGGGCTGAGATTGTCGGGGCCGCTTTGCGGCCCATCGCGACACAA